>NZ_JBHXAY010000066.1:0-40314 GCF_042728775.1 Nocardia sp. NPDC060259 | reverse complement strand
GGTCTTCATGAATCGCATTTGTGCTCCTCAAATTTGTAGTCGTGTACTACATCTCGGAGACCTGCGTACTTGCAGCAAGTACTTTAAACACGATGCCGAATTCGGTCAACTCCCCTACACAAATTAATTTCCGGGAGTAGGCCGATATATTCACCAATCGACGGGGATTTCGGCAGGCATGATCGCCATTCGGTGTGGATGCCAGGGCACCTGCGCCATCGGCACCGTCAGCCGAATGCCGGGCAGACGGTCGAGCAGGACCCGGAACGCTATGTCGGACTGGCGGCGGACCACCTGCGCGCCGGGACAATGGTGCCGACCGTAACCGAAGCGCAGATGCGGGTTGGGTGTGCGGGCAGGGTCGAAGATCTCGGGATCGGCGAACGCGGCCGGGTCGACGTTGACCGCGTCCAGCGACAGCAACACCAGGTCACCTTCCGCGACGGTCACCGAACCCAGCTCCGCGTCCCGGGTCACGTAGCGCGGGATCGCATTGCCGAGGACGACGCTGCACCGCAGCAACTCCTCCACGCACTGCGGCATAGTCTCCGGCCGGGCACGCACCGCGCCGATCACTTCGGGCCGCTGGAGGAGGTTGAGTGCCGCGACGCCGAGGAAGCTCGCGAAATCCTCGTAGCCGCTGACGAACAGGACCGCGACGATGTTCGCCAGCTGATGGTCCGTCAGCCCGTGCTGCCGGGCGTTGAGATCGGCGAGGCGGTCCGCCAGGCCGCGCGGCTCGCCGGGGCGGCGGGCGGCCATGTGCTCCTGCATGTAAGTGCGGATCTCCGCCCAGTTGCGGGCGAGCTCCTCCGGGGAATACGTCACCATCGTCAGGTCGATATCGGCTCGTTCGGCGAGCAGGCGGTGGTCGGCGAAGGGCAGGCCGAGCAGGCGGCACAGGCACTGCGCGGCGACCCATTCCGCGAAGTGCCGCTGCAGATCGCCCGCAGGACCCTCCCGGACCATGGCGTCGAGGCCCTCCCCGGTGATCTCGGCGACCCAGTCGGCGGGGAGATCGGGCTGGTCGCGGCCGAGGGCGTGGAGCACCTCGTCGCGCAGCCCGGCCTGGTGGAGGTGGTTCATCGCGTCCAGCAGTTCGGGTGCCAGGATCGGGGTGTCCTGCGCCGGACTGTCGGCCTCGGCCAGCACGGAGCGGGCGAACGCGCGGTCCCGCAGCACATGTTTGGTCAGCTCGTAGCCGGTGACCAGCCACGCCTCGCCGCCGGAGTTGGTGCCGACCCTGGCCACGGGGCATCGGCGCTGCAAGTCGGTGAGTTCGGGGGCGAGGCGATCGCCCTTGGTGCTGAACGGATAGCGGTAATCGACGGTCACGGCGTGCGGACCTCTCTCTCGAAGTCGTCGGTGGTTCGTTCGGATCGTTCACCAGCGCACGGGAAGCTGTGCGGGGGCGCGCAGTGGGGTCGCCTCGTCCCAGGGAATCGAATCGACCGGGACCGCGAGCTCGATGCCGGGCAGCCGTTCCAGCAGCACCTGGATCGCGGTGGCGAGCTGTAGCCGCGTCAGGTGTCCGCCGGTGCACGCGTGCGGGCCGTGCCCGAACGCGACGTGTGCGTTGGGCGACCGGGTCAGGTCGAGGCGGTCGGGGTCGGCGAACGCCGCGGGATCGCGGTTGGCCGACGCCGGTACCGGGACGACCGCGTCACCGGCGCGAATGTTCTTGCCGTGCAGCGTGAAGTCCTCCTTCGCGACGAGGATGTTGATGGCGTTCATCAGCGGCACGTACCGCAGCAATTCCTCTACCGCCGTGCCGATCCCGGACGGCTCGTCGCGCAGCCGCCGCAGCGCGCCGGGGTGGGTGAGCAGGGCGAGCAGGGCGTTGCCCGTGTGCTGGATGGTGGTCTTGTAACCGGCCATCAGCATCGTGACGACGAAGCTGACGACATCGTCGCGGGTCAGATCGCTACCGGGAGAACGGCTCTGGGCGAGGAGTAGCCGGATGTAGTCCTCGTCCGCATCCTCCCGCTCCTTGCGGTCGATGAGCGCGGTCGCGTAGTCCTGCAGCGCGGACAGGGCCGCCAGCACCTCGGTCATCGGCACTCCCGACGCGCCGAGGAGCGTGAGGGTGTGCGGTAGATAGATGTCGCGGTCCTCGTGCGGCAGGCCGGTCGTCTCGCACAGCACTCGCAGCGGCAGCGGGTCGACGTAGGAGGCGACGAGATCCGCTGTGCCGTCCACCGACCCCGCCACCATGGTGTCGATCAGGTCCTCCGCCATCGCCCGGATCCGCGGCCCCATGGGCTCCAGCCGCCGTCGGCCGAACAGCGGCAGGACCGCGCGCCGCACGCGCTCGTGGTGCTCGCCGGTCATTTCCAGAAACGTCGGAAGGCACGGTGGCGGCGCGGTATCACCTTCGCGCAGCGGCCAGGCGGACAGCAGCGGACGCTCGAGCCGGGGATCGGCGAACGCGGCGCGCACATCGGCGTACCGGCTGAGCAGCCAGCCCGGCTCGCCGTTGG
Source organism: Nocardia sp. NPDC060259 (assembly GCF_042728775.1). Lineage (NCBI taxonomy): Bacteria > Bacillati > Actinomycetota > Actinomycetes > Mycobacteriales > Nocardiaceae > Nocardia > Nocardia sp. NPDC060259. Next base: position 37,834 of record NZ_JBHXAY010000066.1, on the reverse strand, counting down.
GCAATCGCGTTCGGACAACCGGCTCTTCGCTGCGCAGCCGGGCGTAGGCGCACGGCGGTCCCGCGGTACCTGGCTCGACGGCCGGGACTCCGGCGAGTGTGTCGACGTCGCTCATCGGCTGGTCACCGACGACTCGGCGGTGGGGCGGGCAAGGTAACCGGAGGTGATCAGGTATTCCAGGTAGCGGTCCAGCAGGACGGAATCGACCGGCGGACAGCGCAGTCCGCTGCCGGACAGTGCCGTCTCGGTGTTGACCCGTCCCAGCACGGGGAACGTGTCCTCGAGGTACATCTCCTTGACGGACATGTCAGCGGTGCGGCTGCGGTCGACGCACAGGGACACGAAAGGGGCTGTCGCGCTGGTCGGATGCTCGGCGACATGGCGTACCAGCTCGTCGACCCACTGCGCGTACGGCAGGGTCCGCAGGACGAAGCCGACGGCACGCATCCGGGCCAGCACGTCCGACAGCATGGCCGGGCGCGGGTTGGTGAGATGGTGGACCCGGCCCTCGGCCGGCCGGTGGGTGGCGATGTAGACCACGGACTCCGCGAGGTGGTCCACCGGCACGAAGTCCATGGGCAGCTCGATCTCGGGGGCGAGCCCGGTCTCGGCGATCGTCTTGAACAGCGAGCAGAGGGCTGTGTCGGTGTTGCACACGCCGTCCGTCCGGTCGCCCATCACCTCGTACGGCCGGTACACCGCGACCGGCAGACCCCGCTGCGCAGCCTGTCGCAGGACGCCCTCGGCGACCCACTTGCTCTCCGCGTAACCCATGGTGAGCCCGTCCGCGTGCGCGAGTGGGAGATCCTCGGCGACTTCGCGGACCCCGGCCGCGCCGAACCCGGCGACCACGGCGACCGTCGAGATGAAATGCACCGGCACCCGCCGCGGTGCCGCGATCCGGACTATCTCCCTGGTACCGCCCACGTTCGCCGCGCGCAACTGCTCATACGGATAGAGGAAGTTGACGTGAGCGCCGTTGTGCACCACCAGATCCAGGGTGCGGGCCAGCTCGTCCGCGTGCGCCTGCGACAGGCCGAGCCGGGGTTCGGTCAGGTCGCCGGGGAAGCACTCCACCCGGCGCCACGCGGCCTCGTCCGGATGCAGTCCGTAGCGGGCGAGCGCCGTGCGGACCCGCTGCTCGGCGCGCGGCCGGTCGGCCGCCCGCACCGGGCAGTGCACGCGCGCCGTCGTCGAGCGCAGCAGCCGGTCCAGCAGGAAGGCGCCGACGAACCCCGAGGCGCCCGTGAGCAGCACCTCCCGCGGGGCGTGCGGGCGCGGGGGCGGGCTCTGCGCGGGCGGGAGGTCGAAGCCGAGTTCGGTCTCCTTCGCGAAGTCGACGACCTGCTCCGTCGCGGCCTTGGCGCCCGTGCGCGCCGCGTCCACGGCAGCCGCGAAGCCCGCCAGGGTGGGTGTGGCCAGCAGCGCCTTGATCAGGCCGGAGCCGCAGGCGGCATCGAGGTTCAGGACGGCGAGGGTGCGGGTGACCGTCTCGGAGGCGAGCAGGGAGTCGCCGCCGAGCAGGAAGAAGTCGTCACGCGGCGCGGGGCGTACGCGCAGCACTCGGTGCCACACCTGGGTGAGGACGCCGAGCAGGCCGTCGGCCGCGGCCTGGTCCGCCGTCCCCGCACCGGCGACAGCCTGCAGGCTCGCGCGATCCACCTTGCCGCCGCTGGTCACCGGCACCTGGTCGAGGGGCACCAGCACCGGGACCGCCTGCGGCGGAAGCCATTGAGCGCAGTACGCGCGCAGCTCCGGCAGGGGCAGCGGGTGGCCCGCTCTGGTGGCGGTGACGTAGGCGGTCAGCGCCCCGTCCGCGGCGTCGACGATGGCCTCGCCGACCGCCGGGTGCGCTCGCAGCCGGGTCTCTACCTCGTCGAGTTCGATGCGCGCGCCGCGCAGCTTCACCTGGCGATCCAGCCGCCCACGAAACTCCAGGAGCCCGCGGTTCCACACGGCCCGATCGCCGGTCCGGTACAGCAGTCCGCCCGGTTCCACCGCGGGCAGCCGCACGAACCGCTCGGCGGTCAGGTGCGGGTCGCCGAGGTAGCCCAGGGCCAGCCCGTCCCCGCCGACATAGAGCTCGCCCTCTTCGCCGGGAGCCGCGACCGAGCCGTCGGCCCGCACGACGTGGCAGGTGGATGCGCCGAAGGGAAGGCCGAGGGGGACGTGCGTGGCCTCCGCGGGCAGCGGGCTCAGGACGTGGGCGGTGGAGACCACCGAATTCTCGGTCGGACCATAGAAGTTGACCACCGTGGTGCCGGGACAGGCCGCCAGCACGGCATTGGCCAGGAGCGGGTCCATCGCCTCGCCGCCGGCCGAGACGAGCCGCAGCCCGGCCGGCGCTTCAGGGTGGGTGCGGGCGAGGAGATGGAAGACACTCGTCGTCAGGTAGGCGATCGTCACGTCCTGCGCGCGGAACAACGCCGCAAGGGCGGTGGGCGAGAGCAGTTCCTCCCGGTCCGCGATGACCAGGCACGCGCCGGTGAGCAGTGCGCCCCAGATCTCGATCGTCGAGGCGTCGGAGGACAAGCCGTAGGCGTGCAGGACCCGGTCGCCCGGTCCGGGCGCGGGCAGCCGGTCATCGGACAGGACGAGCCGGACCACGCCCCGGTGCGGGATGGCCACCGGCTTGGGGCGACCGGTCGTGCCGGAGGTGAACACGACGTAGGCGCAGTCGGTGGCGCAGGCGTGCCGCGGCTGCGGGGAGCCCGTCGTGTCGCCGGTCAGTCCGATGCGCACGCGCAGCCCACGCACCTGGCGAGTGCTGCCGGGGAGGATGACGGCGGCCCGGAGCCCGGTGTCCTCGGCCATGGCCCGCAATCGCGCCGGTGGCAGGTCCTCGTCGAGCGGTACGTACGCGCAGCCCGCCTCCAGGATGCCGAGCAGCGCGACCAGCGCGTCCAGCGAGCGGCGCCCGCACACGCCGACCAGCTCGCCCGGCTCGACGCCCCTGGCTCGCAACCGTGCCGCCAGGGCCTTGGCCTGGGTGGCGAGCTGTCCGTAGGTCAGGCTGCGCTCGCCGTGCCGGGCAGCGGGCGCGTCCGGCCGGGCGGCGGCCTGCGCCTCGAACAACTCCGGTATGAGTGCGTCGCGGGGATAGACCGGTGGGGCAGGCGCCGTGGATGCGGTGCGTGGGCGTGCCGAACCGTCGAAGTGGGTCACCAAGTCCTTCTCCGTTCCTACGGCTTCGGTTGCTCGGTGCGTGCGGTGTGTGGTTTCAGACGGCGTGGGCGTCGCGATCCACGTCGGCGCCGACTTCGGCGAATCCGGCCGCGAAGGCGGCGAAGTCGGCGGTGCGCCAGCGCTGGGGGCGCATGCGGAAGGTGATGTCGTGCGCGAGCTGGTCCGCGGTGGCCGCCAGATACGCGCGCGCCTCGTCGGGGTCCAGGTAGCGCTCGGCCAAACTCGCCCGGACAGCCGGATCGATCGGGTCCTCGACGGCGGTGACGGGGCCCTCGACGCTGACGTACCGGTACGGTCGCCGTTCGTCCTGCACGCACAGGCTGAATCGCCCGGCAGCACGCAGCAACTGGGCCTTGATCGTCTCCCGCCCCGTCTCGACGACGATCTCACCCCCGGGCTCGTAGCCGTACCAGACCGGGACGACCAGTGGGCCACGGTCGCCATTTCTGGGATCGGAGACACTCAGAACGCCGACTCGGGGGGCGGCGAGGAATTGTTCGCGATCGTCACGAGACATTGCGAGCAGCATTCGGCCACGCTCCTGTGATGAGGTGTTCCGGGGGCATCATCTGCAATTCCGACACCGAAAACGCCGAATTCCTGGACCCGTCAGGATGGTCACATTCGTGAAACTACTGAATTCGCTTCATGTGGCGACGATTACAGTACCAGCGTGGCTCGTCCGCATCCAAGACATTCCGGCCAACCGGGCAAGACGCAAATCCCGAATCAGGAGAAATGACCTAGGTAGCGGCCGAGGTGGGCGGCCGCGTCGAGCATGGCGAGGCCCCGGGTGGTGAGGCGTTCGCGCCAGTCGTCCAGTGCTCGGGTCACCGCATCGGTGCCACCCGCGTCGCGGATCTGGGCGACGACGAGGGCGATGCGGTGCAGGGGATAGCCGCCGCGGCGGAGCAGGTGGGCGAGTTCGGCGTCGCGGATGTCGTCGGGGCCGTAGCGGCGGTATCCGGTGGCGGGATCGCGTGGGGGCGTGAGGATTCGAGCGGCTTCCCACTTGCGCAGGGTCGCCGGGGTGACCTCGAGGAGGTGGGCGAGTTCGCCGATGGTGCGGGACTCGCTCGCCTGGGGAGTGATGGTGGTCAGATGGGTGATCGCCTTGCGGACCGTGTCGAGGGTGGCGCGGTCGCGGAGTAGCTGATGGTGACCGGCGTCGATGACGGCCAGCGCGTCGTTTAGTTCGCCGTGATTGACGGCCTGCATGATGCGGCCGCTCGCGGCATGGCCGTAGGCGGGGATCAGGGCGAGATAGGCGCGCAGTGCCGCCGCGTGTACCTCGGTGTAGATCCGGTAGCCGCTCGGTGTGCGCTCGGCGCCGGGGAGGTACCCCGCCTGCTCGTAGTTGCGGACCGCTTGCGTCGAGAGCCCGTGTTCGCGTGCCAGGTCCGAAGGTCGCATCTCTCCCACGGCTTGGAGACTTTACGCCCCTGATCGACTGGTGACCTGGCAGAAGCCTCAATCGAATGTTCAACGATACGATTGAGACACATGAGCCAGGACATCCGAGACTTCGTTCCGCCCACGTGTGAGCTCCTCGCGTTCGGTGAGCCGACGCATCAGGAACCCGCCTTCCCCCTTCTTCGCAATACGCTGTTCGCCCGACTCGTCGAGCTCGGCTTCCGGTCCATCGCCCTGGAATCCGATCGGGTCGCCGCTCTCACCGTCGACGACTACGTCCGGCACGGCATCGGCAGCCTCGACGAGGTGATGCGCACCGGCTTCTCACACTTCGGCGATCTGGCCGCGAACCGGGAACTGGTCGCCTGGATGCGTGACTACAACGCGAGCAGGCCACCGGCCGAGCGTGTGGCCTTCTACGGCTTCGACGCGCCGCTCGACAACACCAGCGCCCCCAGCCCCCGCCGCTATCTCGAGTTCGCCCGCGACTACCTGCGGCTCGAGACGGATATCGCCGATCTGGCAGGCGAGGACGAACGCTGGCATCGCGACGAAGCGATCCTCGACCCGGCGATGTCGCCCGGCGACACCGAGGAAGCGCGACGACTGCAGGCGCTCGCCGACGACTTGCTCAACACGCTCCATGCCCGCGCACCCGAGCTGATCTCCGCGACCTCGGCGGCCGAATGGCGCAGGGCGGCAGTCCATCTCACCGCAGCACTCGGCCTGCTGCGCTACCACCGCCAGTCTGCGCGCCGCGTCGACGAGACCACCCGGATCTCCGGCCTGCTCGCCACCCGCGACGTCCTCATGACCGAGAACATCCGCGATATCCGTGACATCGAAGCCCAGCGCGGCCCCACCCTGCTCTACGGACACAATGTGCACCTGCAGCGCAACCTCAGCACCATGCCGATGGCAGGCATGATCCTGCGGTGGTACGGCGCCGGCGCCATCCTCAGCGCACTGTTCGGCAACCGCTTCACCTTCCTCGCAGGCAGCCTCGGGCCCAGCCCGACCGGTCTTGCCGACAACGAGCCGGCCGAGGCAGGACTCCAGCGCCACTCCATCACGTGGGGCCTGTTCCCTGCCGCCGGCATGACCGCCACTCCTGCCGGCCCGACCTCGGACCGGAGCTATTTCCCGCTCGAGCAGGAGACCATCGACGGCGCCGACGCGATCCTGCATATCGCGCAGAGTGGCGCACTCGTCGCCGGAGACGCGTAAGCGCTGAGCCAAGACCCGAGCGGGCACGTCAGCGGCGTGCCCGCTCGAGCACCTCGTCCTCGGTGAGCGCGCTGTTCGGATGGTGGCTCAGGCACATCGGCACCTGGATCTTCCCGAACCCGGTGCCCTCGGTGGCGGCGTAGAACCGCCCGGCGGGCAGGCGCGAGATATCTTCCACGCGACCACCTTTCGCGCGGGCGAGTTCGGTGGCCGCCTGGATCTGGATCGACGCGTTGAGCAGCCCGATCAGCTGCGTCGCGGCATTGCCGGTGACCAGGTTGTGCAAGGCCTTGGGCGCCTGCGTCGCGTACACCATGCCGAGCCCGTACTTGCGCGCCTGGGTGGCCAGTTTCAGCGTGCTCTCCGACGACGCGGTCGTGCCGCGGGACGGGACGAAGGTCTGCGCTTCGTCGAGGACGAGCAGCCCGCCCAGCGGGCGGTCCCCGGCCGGATTGCGCTTGATCCACGCGAACAGGGCCAGCTGCAGCTGGTTGACGAAAGTCTGGCGCTGCGCGTCGGTGGGCAGGCCGATGCAGCTGATCACCGACACCCTGGCACGTTGTCCGTTCGCCGGGGTGAACAGCAGGCTCGGATCGAGATGCTCACCGGCGCCGCCGAACAGGGGGTCGTTGATCATCGCCGCTTTGAGTTCTTCGGCCATGCTCTGGGCCAGTGTCAGGGCGTTCCTGATGGTGCTCACCCCGTCGGGCAGTGTCGCCAGCAGGGTGACGAATTCGCCGAGGTCGTTGCCGCCGCCGCGGGCGAAGTGGGTCATCGCCTCGGTCAGCACCGCCCGGCCGGTCGCCTCCTTGCGCGGGGTGAGCCCGGTGCGTGGGACGAGACCGGCGATCGAGGCGTCGATGGAGGTACGGAATTCGTCCGGATCCTCGCGCACCACGCTGAAGTCGGGGAGCGGGTTCAAGGCGAGGGGCCTGCCCGCTTCGCGGCGTGGCGTCCAGATCACGACATCGGTGTCGTCGAGGTAGCGCTGTGCCCGGTCGCGATCGCCTGTGCCCCAGGTGCCCGGCGGCGACGGCCAGGCGTCGCCGAGGCGGGCCAGGTCGTTGTTGGTGTCGACCAGGATGGAGGAGACGCCGTGCAGGGCGGCTTCCTCGACGAGGCGGCGCAGCAGCACCGTCTTTCCCGACCCGGAGCCGGCGAAGACCGCGGTGTGCTTGCGCAGGAGCAGCAGGGGGACCCGGAAGTCCTTGCCGCTGAGCGTGTCTCGACCCAGGTACACCGCGGGAGCCTGGTCGTCCGGGAGTTCGGCCCGATCGCCCGATCCTGACGACTCGTCGCTGTCCACCGGATCGGCGGGCACCAGATCGTCGGGGCCTCGATTGCCCGGCGTCAGCTCGCCGGGGGCTGGATCGCCCGGCGTCGGGTCCCCTGCACGGGGATCGCGTGGCACCGGATCGCCGGGGAACGGGCTGCTGGATGGCCCATCGATAGTGGTGGTCTGCCCGCCGTCGGCAGGGGTCGGCAACACCCGGGTGAGCAGTGGCGAATTGCTCGCCGGCCGTCGGTGCTCCAGCCACGACAGGAATCCCGGATGCCCGTCGGCGAACATCGATTCCAGCGCGGAGAAGGTGCGCAGATCGTCCTCGGAGATCGGCACCGCCATTCCGTGTGCGGCCTCGAGTTCCGCCAGCTGCGCGACAGTCACCGGACCACGGGAAAACGGAGTGTTGCGCAACACCACCAGGCGTCGCCGGGAACTGCCCGGGGTGATCCCGGCCTCCAGTACGGCAGAGCGCAGCCGGGTCTGCACCGCGCGCGGGTGGGGATGGGCGATCGCGCGGAAACTCCAGTGTTCCTCGTCCTCGGTGGCCTCGTCGATGGTCCGGCGCAGGCGCGCGTGCAGTGCCGACGTGACGCCGGACGGGGTGTCGACATTCAGGGCGGCGCCCTTGCCGTTCTGCTCGAGCACATAGCTGCGCAGCGCGGCGTACAGCAGCGGGTACATCAGGGTGTCTTCGCGGTCCGGGTCCAGCGGCGCCGCCACATCGGCGTCGGCTCTGGCCCTGGCGAAGCGTTCGTCGAAGGCGGCGAGCTCACTCGATGTGGGAACGACCGGCGCTGCGACCGGATCGGCTGTGGCCGTCACGAACTCGGCCATTTCCGTTACCGTGTTGGCGTCGAGGCACAGGCGCACATGCTCTTCCACCCGCTGCAACAGCCGGCGCGGGGTGAAGCCGGTGACCTCGGCCCGGTCGAACGCGCTCGGCAGTACGGGCCAGGTGGGATAGGGCGGTGCGAAACCGATCTCGCCGTACACCCCACCGAGGTGTCGTTCGACGATCGCTGTGGCAACGGCTGCGCCGGGCATGGCGGTAGACAGTTCGAGCACGGTGAACCGGTCGGCGGTCGAGTTCACCGAGCGGGTCGCCAGCAACTCCCAGGAACGCGGAATGCAGGCCACCACGATCAGGGTGCGGGTGGTCTCCTCACGCATCCGGACCAGCGCGTCGGCGAGCCGGTTGGCCAGCAGATCCGCGTCGGTGTCGGCGGATTGGGCGATCACGGTGTCGATCTGGTCGATCGCCAGCACAACCGGACCGGTGAGGCCGAACAGCCGGGTCAGATCGCCGAACTTCAATTGTGGGTCGCGGTGGCCGCGCCCGAATCCCCACGCGTCCACCTCGGCGGGATCGATGCCCTCGTCCAGGACAAGGAACGCGTGCCCGACATCCCGCGATCGGCCGCGACCGCGATAGAGCACCAACGCACGCAGGGTGTCCGCGCAGTCGACGGCGACCTGTTCGTCGATGGCCGCGATCCGCTCGAGGAACGTGTCGAGGTCGGCGCGGCTGACCTCGAGCATGCCGCACAGGCGCATGCGCAACTCCGGCCCGCAACCGGCCCGGTCGGCCAGCGCGCCCAGCATGGGACGCAGCTGTCCACTTTCGGACCCGAGCAGCCGGGTCACGATGCCGTGCACCGCGCCCGCCCAGAACGACATGCCGTCGACCAGCTTCGGCATGAAGAACCAGCCGTCGCGCTCGTGCACGTGCTGACGCAACCAGCCCAGCATGTGCGTCTTGCCGACCCCCTTCTCGCCGCTGAGAACCAGGCCGGTCGGTGATCCGGTCGGCCGACGCACAGCGTTGTCGACCGCCCTGGTGATCGCCTGGATCGCCCGCGGGTGCAGACCGTCGACGTGATGGTTCAGCGGGCCCCAGATCTGGTCGGGGCTCAGGACGCTGCTGAACTGGATCGACGTGAGAGCGTGGTGGCGCTCGTCGTTCACCGAGGCACCTCGATCATGAGCAGATGTCGGGCTGTGCCTGCGAGCACGACAGCGGCGTCCGCGTCTTCGGCGGTGAGTGTCTTCTGGTCGGCTTCGGACCGGACATGCACGCCTTCACGGCGCGCGAGAAGCCCCAGCGCTCGGTCGAACTCGTCCGCGGGCACACCGTCGAGCCGGTCACGCAGGATCGCCAGCCGGATCGGAGTGCCCTTGCCACGCGACAGCTCGGTGTACGCCGACTCCACCTGCCCGGCGACATTCGGGCGGAAGACATCGGCGAGCGTGTGCCCGGACTCGTCGAGATGGCGGCGGAGGCCCGCGAGCACGGTATAGAGGGTGCCACCCGCTCCACCCGAGCGCGCCGGGCGATCCGCGGCGAGTTCCTCGGTGCACCACACCGCGCCACGATCGGTCAACTCGTGCACGTAGGCCCGGCCGATGCGTGTGCTGTCGACCAGACCGAGGTCGTTGAGCTGCTGGCGCGGCTTGCCGTCGAGCTTGATTCCCGCGACGGCGGAGAGTTCGGCGTTGGTGAGTTCGCGCGCCTCGGCCATCAGCACGAGCAGGACGAAGCGCTGGGTCGCGGTCAATCGGTCGTCGGTCATCGGTGTGCGGCTTCCTTCACAGGGGGTTCGGTGGTTGGTCGAGCACGGTGAATCCCCGTGCCGCGACAGTGATTTCGCGAGTGCGGCCGGTGTCGACGACGACGCCCTCCGCGCGGACGTGTTTTCCGCCCTGATGCGCGGCGAGGGCGACGTGGTATTCCCGCGCGTCGGCCAGACGCACGGTGATCGCTCGGGTGCGGCCGGTCGCGACGCCGTCGACCCGCAGGATGCCGCGGATCCGGACCACCCAGCGGTCGCCGTGCTCGTCGTCGGACAGGCCGATCACGGTGCCTTCGACGGCGCCGACTTCAGTGGGTGGTGGCGCCGCGACCAGTGGGAGCGGGTCGAGCGGGGCGGTGGGAATCGGTTCGCGCTCGACCGTGTGAGGGCTGTCCCGGAGGGCCGGGCCGATTCCGGTGGGAAAGGTCACCGACTCGTCGAGGCGGGGCGCCGATCGTGACCAGCGGAAGTCCAAGGCGAAGGCTGTGTCGTCGCCGTCGCCCGCCAGGTCCGCGAGTGCGCCGACGGTGGCTTGGCCGAGGTTGTGCCGGAGTGGGCCGGCGACAACGGAACTGTCCGCAGAGCGTGCCGCGGCTCGGACGACCGTGGCGGTGTCCAACAGGCGGGCCGCGGTGCGGCGGCCGAGGGACTGTTCGTGATCGGCGGGGATCGCGACCTCGAATCCGAACGGGCCGGTGCACGCTGTGAGCCGGGTGTCCCGCAGCAGCCAGCGCACACGCGTCGGAATCGAATCCGGTGTGCGCCAGGGTGAGTTGGTCACCTCCGCGTAGGCGCTGTGGGTGACGAGATCACGCAGTGCGGTCAGCGCCCGCGCGCCGTCGGCCAGCAGCACGGTCGGATCGGTGTCGTCGGCGCGGCGGTAGGTGACGATGTCGAGGTCGGGTTCGGTGATGTCACGCCAGATCGTGCGCTCCGGGAGTCCCTCGGCGTCGGCGATGCAGCGGATCAGCTCGCGCAGCCGGATCGCGGTGTCGGCCAGGGTGTCCGACGGTGGGACCAGCACGTCGTACTCGTCGCGGCTCCAGACATCGGCGGCCCGCCACCGGCCGGTGACGGTCCAGCCGTGGTCGCGCAGGTAGTCGACGACGTCGGCGATGACGGGTGTGGGCAGGGCCATCGGGTCACCTGCCGGTCAGAACGGGGGTGTCGAGGACGAGCGCGCGCAGGCTCGCCACCGTGAGGACATTGCTGACCGGGACCTTCACCCGGATTCGACCCCGCGGATCGTCTGCCGACAACGGGGCATGGTCGCGCAGCGACAGGTAGTACCCGATGTGGCGCAGCAGCAGGCCCGCTGTGCTGAGGTCGGTGTAACCCTCGGCGCGGGCAGGCACATGGACGACGAACAGGTAGCGCGGCACCTGGAATTCGGGGCCGGCCAGCTTGTCGTATTTCCTGCGATCGAGACCGTCGTAGTTGAGGATTCCGTGGCGGACAACCGGTTTGGCGATCGTCTTGACCTGGACCTCGATCCGCGGCGAGAAGCCGACGGGAGTCCGGCCGGGCATCTTCAGGCTCAGGTCCACACCGTCCAGATCGGCATTGTCCTGCGACCACATCAGCCCCGCGGCCGAGGCGAGCACGCGCACATAGTCTTCACCGAAGTTGCCCTGGTGATTCCCCGTGTCCAACCCGTATCCCCTCGCCGCGACCCCCGGCATCCGCCGTCGACGACGACACTCTAGCCGTTTGCTGGGTGGCCGTTCAGGCTTTCCGCGGGACTCGAGGAAGACTCGAGAGTTGTTGACCGACAGCCGGATCGGCGGACGGTCAACGACGCATGATCAGGTCGCCTGGCTCACCGAGGACATGTGGAAATCCGGGATGCGCAACGGTGGCATGGCAGTGCGGGTGAACCAGTCCTTCCATTCGCGGGGGAGGGTGATCTCGGTGGCGCCTGCCTCGGCGACACGGCGCAGGAGGTCCAGGGGGCTCTCGTTGAAGCGGAAGTTGTTGACCGCGGCGGTGACCCGGCCGTCCTCGACGAGGTAGACGCCGTCGCGGGTCAGTCCGGTCAGCAGGAGGGTGGCTGGGTCGACCTCGCGGATGTACCAGAGGCAGGTCAGCAGGAGGCCGCGTTCGGTGCGGGCGATCATGTCGTCCAGCGAGGCGTCGGAGCCGCCGGTGAGGAGCAGGTTCTCGCCGGGAAGAGTGGCGGGAGCGGCGAATTCGGCGGCGGTGGCGCGAGGGTAGACCAGGGACTCGATCACGCCGGAACCGATCCAGTCGACACGTTGCGCGGACAGGCCGTTGTCGAAGACCGACAGCGACTCCGACGACGACGGGGTCGCCACGAAGGGCCGGTATTCCAGGCCGCTCGCATTCGGATCGGAGGAGAGGGTGAGCGGAATGTCGCTGAGCCGCTCACCGATCCGGGTGCCGCCCGCGCGGGAGAAGGCGGTGTGGCCTTCGTGCGCGCCGCGGCCTTCCATGGTCCAGGCCAGGTAGATCATCAGATCGGCCACGGCCGACGGGGGCAGCAGCGTCTCGTAGCGGCCGGCGGGCAGGTCGACGCGGGTGGCCGACCAGTCCAGTCGCCGGGACAGCTCGGCGAGCAGACCGGGGGTGTCGACGTCGTTGAAATCGGCGGTGCCGACACCCACCCAGGCGCTCGCGAGATCGCTGCCCTCGCCGCGCTTCCCGTTGATCTCCACCGACCCGGTGGGCTGGCTGTACCGGCGGCGGATGCCGGTGGAGGTGCCAAGCCAGGTGGTGTGCAGCTGGTGGTGGGCGAAACCGTAGAGGCGGTCGGTGCCGTCGAAACCGGTCGACAGGTCGCGGGCCAGACCGGCGAACACGTCGATCTCGGTGGCGCCGGGCGCGTGGTCCCAGGTGGCGGTGTCGTCGTGCGTCGGCTCGAGCAGCGGCATCGCGTCACGGGCCGGGGTCGCCGTGCGGGCGGCCTCCTCGCTCGCGCGCACCACCGCCTCGATATCGGCCGGATCGACGCTGGTGGAGCTGATGCTGCCGACCCGTGCCGCGTTCGGGCCGTCACGGAACACCGAGATCACCGCCCAGTCCCGCGACACCGAGGAACCGTTGGTGGTCATCGAATTGCCTGCCCACCGCAGCGACGCCTCGTGCGCGTCGGTGACGATGACGATCGCCTCGTCGGCCTTCGAGGCCGCCAGCGCGCGCTCGACCACCGCGCCCGCGGGAAACACACCGGTTTCGCTCAGCTCGCTCACTGCCCGCCCTCCGTCCGGGTGTTGAGAATAGTGACCCCGCGCACCAGCACCGACGGGCAGCCGTGACTCACCGCCGCCACCTGTCCGGGCTGCGCTTTACCGCAGTTGAACGCCCCGCCGAGCTGCCAGGTGCTCGGCCCGCCGAGCGCTTCCATCGCACCCCAGAAGTCGGTGGTCGTCGCCTGGTAGGCGACATCGCGCAGCTGACCGTCCAGCTCCCCGTTGCGGATACGGAAGAACCGCTGGCCGGTGAACTGGAAATTGTAGCGCTGCATATCGATCGACCACGACTTGTCACCGACGATGTAGATGCCGTTCTCGACCCGCGAGATCAGCTCGGCGGTCGTGGTGTCGCGCTCCGGATCCGGTTGCAGCGACACATTCGCCATCCGCTGGATCGGCACATGATGCGGGGAATCGGCATACGAGCAGCCGTTGGAACGGTCGAGCCCGAGCCGCGGGGCGAACACGCGGTCGAGCTGGTAGCCGACCAGGATGCCGTCGCGCACCAGATCCCACTGCTGGCCCGCCACCCCCTCGTCGTCGTAGCCGACGGTGGCCAGGCCGTTGACCTGGGTGCGGTCACCGGTGACATGCATGATCGGCGTGCCGTAGCGCAGCGTGCCCAGCTTGTCGGGAGTGGCGAACGAGGTACCCGCGTAGGCCGATTCGTAGCCGATCGCCCGGTCGTATTCGGTGGCGTGACCGATGGATTCGTGAATGGTCAGCCACAGGTTGGTCGGGTCGATCACCAGATCGGCCGGACCGGCGACGACGGTGGGCGCCTTCACCTTCTCGGCCAGCCAGCTGGGGATCTGCGCGAGTTCGCCTGCCCAGTCCCAGGTTCCGTCGGCGCCGGTGACGTATTCCCAGCCGCGGCCCGCCGGTGCGGCCAGGGTGCGCATGGTCTCGAACACGCCGGACGCGGAGTCGACGGTGATCGCCTCCAGCTGCGGATGCAACCGCACCCGCTGCTGGGTGATCGAGGACCCCGCCGTGTCGGCGTAGAAGACCTGCTCCTTGACCTGCAGGATCGACGCGGTGACATGGTCGACACCGTCGGCCGCCGAGAGCCGTTCCGAATAGTCCTGCAGCAGTGCCACTTTGTCGGTCGTCGGCACCGCGAACGGGTCGAGGTCGTAGGCCGACACCCACGACACATCCTCGTAGCGCGGCTCGTCTGCCAGCTCCACCCGCTCGCGGTTGAGCGCGCGCAAGGTCGTCGCGACGGTGACCGCGCGCCGCGCCACCTCGGCGGCGATATCGGGGGTGAGCGCGGCATGGGAGGCGAAACCCCAGGTGCCGTCGACGATCACGCGCACGGCCAGACCCAGTTCGGTCGAGTCGGTGACGGCCTCCACGCGCCCGTCGCGCAGGCGGATCGACTGCGTCACCAACCGCTGCACCCGCAGATCGGCATGCTCGGCGCCAGCCGCACGGGCCGCCGACAGCGCGGCCTCGGCCAGCGCGCGCAACCCGAGCGCAAGGAACTCCTCGTCCACTTCTCTGGAAGTCGCGGTAGTCACCCCGCCTACGCTAGCCGGTGGCACCGACACGCGGGACCCGTGCGCAGGATTGCCCGCGCGAAATCCCGGTTCCGGCAGCGACAACCGTGACGCGCTGATCCCGGTCCTCCCGCGGCGCACAGCCCGGATGCCGTAGGGTGCCCGCCGTGCCGCCATCCGCCCTCCGCGATCGAAAAAGGGAACGAACCCGTCGTGCGATTCTCGTGGCCGCCGTCGAATTGTTCGAGGCCAGAGGCTATGAGGAAACGACAGTGGCCGATATCGCGGCCGAGGCCGAGGTCGGCACCCGGACCTTCTTCAACTACTTCGCCAGCAAGGAAGAACTGCTCTTCCCCGAACCCGACGAACGGGTGCGCGCCGCCGTCGCCGCCATCGCGACCAGGCGGCCGGGGGAGCGTCCGGTGGAGGTGCTGCTGCGGGCGCTGCGCGCCGCGGGCGACAACCCCGGCGAGCATCTGGTGGACGATCTGAACTCCCGCGTCGCCGCGTTGCGCGCGCGGGTCTCGCGGACCGTACCCGCGGTGAGCGGGCGCGCCGCGCACGCCCAGCTCGTCGCCCAGCGCGAGATCGCCAGGCAACTGCACATCGCGTTCCCGCACGAACTCGACGAGGTCGGCGCCGCGGCACTGGTCGGCGCGGTCGTCGGCGCGGTGTCGGGTGCGCTGACGGTGCTGTTCCAGCAGCCACAGCACAGCATCGACGACGGTGAACGCCTGCACCGCAAGATCCACGAGACCACCTCGCGGGTGCTGCAGCCCTGGCTCGCCGCCTCGGCACCGGCCGAACCGGCGCGCTAACCGAACTGCTGCCAGCCCAACCGGATCACCATCACGACCACGACCACGAGCAACACGATCCGCACGAACCCCGCGCCCTTGGCCAGCGCCATCCGCGAGCCGACCAGCGCGCCCGCCACATTCGCGACCGCCATGCCGGCGCCGAGTCCCCACAGGATGTGCCCGGTCGCGCCGAGGAACAGCAGCGCGCCCACATTCGACCCGCAGTTGATCACCTTCGCCATGGCGGCCGCGCGCACGAACTCCGTGCCGAGCAGCGTCGCGAACGTGATGATCAGGAACGTGCCGGTGCCGGGACCGAGCAAGCCGTCATAGAGGCCGATCAGGCCGGCGGCCAGCGCCACCACCAGGATCACCTTGCGCCGGGTCGGCGGATGGGTGGCCATCGTCATGCCGACCGACGGGCGCACCGTCACGAACACCGCCACCGCGACCAGCACGACCATCACCAGCGGGATGAACAGGTCGCGGTCGATCAGCGACACCGCCGCGGCGCCACACGCCGAGGTCACCGCCGCGATCATCGCGCCGGGGATCAGCACATTCCACTGCATCGGCACCCGGCGCGCGAAGGTCACCACCGCCGTCGCGGTGCCCGACAGCGCGGCCAGCTTGTTCGTGCCGAGCGCCGTCTGCGGGGCGATGCCCGGCGCCACCAGGAACAGGGTCGGCAGGATGATCAATCCGCCACCGCCGACCACCGCGTCGACCCAGCCCGCCGCGGTAGCGGCCACCAGCAGGACCGTCCAGTCTCCTAGTTGCACGCGTCCAGGCAATCAAGATCGCGCGCGGAAAGCCAACCCGGCCCACGTCCGGGCACGGTTTCACCACCGGCGACGACTAGGCTTGGCCGGTGCGCCGGTTCAGCTTGTGGCTCCGCGGCCGACCCATCGTCGCCGATTCCCTCCTCGCGGCCTGCCTGATGGTGCTGGACGCGCTCGGCGTCGGCAACGAACACCACAAGGCCTCCTACCTGTTGTTTTCGGTACTGCTGCCGTTGCCGCTGATCCTGCGCCGGATCTATCCGCGGGCGATGGCCGCGGCGATGTTCGGGCTCTCGGTGCTGTGCACGCTGGTGGGGTATCTGGTCGGTGACGACACCTCGGGGCACGTCGCGCTGATCGGGCTCGGGGTGATGCTCTACACCCTGGTCGCCTACGTCGGCAGGCGGGACGGGCTGATCTACCTCGTCTGTCTTGCCGTCGATCTGGGGCTCTCGCTGGCGATCCTGAGTGAACCGGTCGGTGGTGACATCGCGCTCGTCTTCGTGATCTACGCGCTGTGCTGGACACTGGCCGAGTTCAACGGCGCCCGCCACGCCTACGACGCCGAGGTCGCCGCGCGGCTGGCCGTCGCCGACTACGACAAGGAACGCCGTGCCCACGAGGCCGTCGCCGCCGAACGCACCCGCATCGCCCGGGAGCTGCACGACGTGGTCGCGCACGCGGTGAGCGTCATCATCGTGCAGGCCGACGGCGCGAAATACGCCCTGCGCCAGGACCCGGACACCGCCGAGCGCGCCATGGCGACCATCGCGGGCACCGGCCGCGAGGCGCTGCGCGAACTGCGCCGCACCGTCGCGCTGCTGCGCACCGAACACGCACCGGAACTGCTCCCGCAGCACGGCAGCGCCGGGATCGCGCGGCTGGCCGAGATGATGCGCGACGCGGGCCTGGCCGTCGACCTCGAACTGACCGGGGAACTCGACGACATCACGCCCGAGGTGAGCCTGGGCGTGCACCGCATCGTGCAGGAGTCGCTGACCAACACGCTGCGGCACGCGGGGTCGAGCCCGAAGGCGACGGTCCGGGTGCACCGCCGCGAGGACGACATCCTGATCGAGGTCACCGACAGCGGCGGATTCCCCGTGCAGGAACCCGATATCCCCGGCACCGGTATGGGCCTGGTCGGCATGCGCGAACGGGTCGCCGTGCTCGGCGGAACACTGTCCGCCGGCCGGACCGAGGACGGTCGCTGGCGGGTGCGGGCCACCCTCCCGCTGCGCGCCGAAACCGATTGATTCGCCCGCTAAGGTTGGGAAATGCCGATCAGCGTGCTCGTGGTGGACGATCAGGAACTCATGCGGATGGGCCTGAAGATGGTGCTCGGGGCGCACCCCGACATCGAGGTCGTCGGTGAGGCGGGCAACGGGGACGAAGCGGTGCGGCGCGCGACCGAACTGCGGCCCGACGTGGTGCTGATGGACGTGCGCATGCCGGTCGTCGACGGCGTCACCGCCACCGGCCGGATCGTCGCCGCGGGCGGCGGCATCCGCGTGCTCGTGATGACCACCTTCGACCTCGACGAACACGCCCTCGGCGCGCTGCGCGCCGGCGCGAGCGGATTCCTGCTCAAGGACACCCCGCCCGAGGACCTCGTCTCCGCCATCCGCAGCGTCGCCGCGGGTGACGCCGTGGTCTCCCCGAAGGTCACCAAGCGCCTGCTCGACCGGCTCGTCGCCGAGGACCCGGCCGGTCTGCGCGATCCGGGTGTGCTCGACGTACTCACCGCCCGCGAACGCGAGGTACTCGAGCAGATCGCCGCGGGCCGCTCCAACGCCGAGATCGCCGCTGCCCTGTTCCTGTCGGAGGCGACGGTGAAGACGCATGTCGGCCGGGTGCTCACCAAACTCGGGCTGCGCGACCGGGTGCAGGCGGTGGTGCTGGCCTACGAGACCGGGCTGGTCCGCCCGGGTGGCTGAGGCGGTCGGGAGAAAAATCGGCCGCTCGCGCGTTGGACAGGTAGATCGTCCGAAAGGATCGCCCATGACCGCCCTGCTGTTCGTGCTGTACCTCGTCGTCGAGATCGCCGCCTTCGCCGGCCTCGCCCAGCTGATCGGCGCGAGCTGGGCGCTGCTCGCGTTGATCGCCGTGTCCGGCGTCGGCTTGCTGCTGCTCGGCGCGCAGGGCAGGCGGGTATTCGACCGGTTCCGCCGGGCCGCGCGCGGTGAGGTCACCGCGGAGAGCGCGGTCGCGGACGGCCTGCTCGTCGCGACCGGCTCGGTGCTGCTGTTCGTGCCGGGTCTGGTCACCGGTGTGATCGGGCTGCTGGCGCTGTTCCCGCCGACCAGGGCGCTGCTGCGGCCGGTGCTGGAGAAGCTCGGCACCCGGCGCTTCGGCCCGCTGCCGTCGTTCGCGCCCTCGCCGTATCGCGGGATGGTGGTCGACGCCGACAGCGGTGACGTGGTCGACGGCGTCGTCGTCGGGCAGTGGTACGACGACGGACACGCCACCGGACCGCGCGCGCTCGGGACCGCGCGCGCCGATGACGCCACCCCGTGGCGGTGAACGGTCTACAGTGTGCCGATGGCCACCGAGCAGATCACCGTCACGGTGAGCGCGGAACTGGCCGACGCGGTACGTAGGGCGAGTACCGCTGCCGGACAGTCCATGTCGGATTTCACGGTCGCCGCGTGGCGACTCGAGCTGATCGCCGTCGACACCGGCGGGCACACTCCCGCCGGGCTACGCGACGCCGATGTCCGCGCCGTCCTGTCCCTCCCGACCTGACGATCCGCCGATACGGCAGACTGGGTGACCGTGAGTACCCAGTTGCTGATCGGCGGTCGTTTCTACAGTTCCAGCTCCCCGGACGCGACCGCGATGGCGGTTACCGACGGCACCGTGGTGTGGCTCGGGGCCGAAGCACCCGGCCGGGCGATGCACCCCGGCGCGGAGATCGTCGACCTCGACGGCGCTTTCGTCGCGCCCGCGTTCGTCGACCCGCACGTGCACGTCACCGCCCTTGGCCTGCAACTGACCGGACTCGACGTCAGCGGCACCGCGTCGCTGGCCGACCTGCTCGCCGCGCTGCGTGCGCACGCGGGCGCGCAGCCCGACGGGGTCATCATCGGCGAGGGCTGGGACGACACCGCGTGGCCCGAACAGCGGCCGCCGAGCGTCGCCGAACTCGACGAGGCGGCCGGTCCGGGCAGGCTCGTCTACCTCGCGCGCGTCGACGCGCACTCGGCCGTCGCCTCCTCGGCGCTGCTCGACGCGGCCGGGGAACTCGGCGACGGCTACCGCCGCGGCGAACCGCTGCGCGCCGACGCCCACCACCGGGTGCGGTCCGTCGCGCTCGCGGAACTCGGTCGCGCAGACCGTGATCGGGCCCGCGCCGCCGCCCTCGACGCGGCCGCCGCGCACGGCATCGTCGCCGTCCACGAATGCGCGGGCCCCGACATCTCCGGCCGCGACGACATCCGCGAACTCCTCGCCTTCGAGCACGGTGTCGAGGTGCGCGCCTACTGGGGCGAAGCCGTGCGCACCGCCGGCGAAGCCCGCGCGCTGATCGACGAACTCGGCGTGGCCGCCCTCGGCGGTGACCTGTTCGTCGACGGCTCGCTCGGTTCGCACACCGCGCTGCTGCGCGAGCCCTATGCCGACGCGAGCGGCTGCGGCAAGAACTTCCTCGACGCCGAGACCGTCACCGCGCATATCCGCGCCTGCACCGAAGCCGGTGTCCAGGCAGGCTTCCACGCGATCGGTGACGCCGCCATGGACATCGTGGTCGCCGGATTCGCCGCGGTCGCCGCCGAACTCGGCGGACCGGCGATCGCCGCGCGCGGGCACCGGGTCGAGCACGCCGAGATGACCGACGCCGCCGCGATCGAGCAGCTCGCCGCCCTCGGCGTGCTCCTGTCCGTGCAGCCCGGATTCGACGCCGCCTGGGGCGGACCCGACGGCATGTACGCGACCCGCCTCGGCGCCGAGCGCGCCGCGGGCTTGAACCCGTTCTCGGCCATGGCCGCCGCGGGCATCTCCCTGGCCATCGGCTCGGACGCGCCGGTCACGTCGCTGAACCCGTGGCAGCAGGTGCGGGCCGCGGTCCACCACCGGACACCCGGCCACGGCCTGTCGCCGCGCGCCGCCTTCGCGGCGGCCACCCGTGGCGCCTGGCGCGCGGGCGGCGTGCGTGACGGTGTCGCGGGCACGCTGGTGCCGGGCGCGCCCGCCTCGTATGCCGTGTGGGACGCCGGTGACCTCGTCGTCGCGGCGGCCGCCGACACGGTGCAGCGCTGGTCCACCGACCCGCGCTCGCGGGTGCCCGGCCTTCCGCGCCTCGAACCTGGCGCCGACCTGCCGACCTGCCTGCGCACCGTGCACAACGGCACCACGATCTACACCGCCTGACCACGACGTACCGGCACCGAATCACGGAACAGGACACGATGATCCACCCCGCCACCGAACCAGGGCCCGACGCCGTGACCGGCGACGCGGCCACGCCCGAGACCTCGGCGGCCGGTCGCGGGTACGGCGTGCTGCTGCGGATGCTCGCGGCCACCGCGGGCGGACTGCTGCTGTTCGGCAGTTTCCCGCCCCGGCCGTGGTGGTTCCTGGCTCCGGTCGCCATCGCTTTGCTGACTGTCGCGGTGCGTGGGCCCGGCACGCTGCGCGCCGGATTCGGCTACGGCTTTCTCGGCGGCCTGGCGTTCTTCGTGCCGCTGCTGCCGTGGACGGGCATCTATGTCGGACCACTGCCCTGGCTGGCGCTCTCGACGACCTGCGCGGTCTTCATCGGCCTCTGGGGCGTGCTCGCCCGGTGGCTGAGCGCGCTGCCCGGCTGGCCGTTCTGGCTCGCGATCGCCTGGACGGCGACCGAGTGGGTGCGGTCGAGCTTCCCCTTCGGTGGATTCCCGTGGGGCCGTATCGCTTTCGGTCAGGCCGACGGCTGGTATCTGCCGCTGGCCGCCTATGGCGGCGCCCCGCTGATCGGGTTCGCCGTCGCCCTGACCGGCACCGGCCTCGCCGCGCTCGCCCTGCGCGTTCTCGCGTGGGCGCGCATGCCGGCGCCGCGCGTGACCGGCCGGGCCACGCGGATCGGATTTGCCACGGCGGCAGTCACTGTGGCTATCATGCCCCTCGCCGGAGTGATCCTCCGGCCGACGCTGCCCGCCCCGGATGAAGGCCACCGGTCGATCACGGTTGCCGCGATCCAGGGCAGCGTGCCGCGGCTGGGCCTCGAGTTCAACGCCCAGCGCCGCGCCGTGCTGGACAACCACGTCCGGCGCACCGAGGAGCTCGCCGCCGCCGTCGATCGAGGGGAAGCGGTCCGGCCCGATGTCGTCATCTGGCCGGAGAACTCCTCCGATATCGACCCACTGCGCAACGCCGACGCCGCCGCCGAGATCACCGAGGCCTCGCAGCGGATCGGCGCGCCGATCCTGGTGGGCGCAGTCCTGGTGAACGGTGACCGCACGACCACCAACTCGGTGATGGTGTGGAACGGCGCGGCAGGACCGCAAGACCGGCACGACAAGAAAATCATCCAGCCTTTCGGCGAATACCTGCCGATGCGTAGTTTCTTCCGCTTGTTCTCGTCGTATGCCGACCAAGCCGGACATTTCGTGCCGGGCAACGGTGACGGTTCGGTCACGGCGGCCGGCGT
This sequence comes from Nocardia sp. NPDC060259, assembly GCF_042728775.1. Lineage (NCBI taxonomy): Bacteria > Bacillati > Actinomycetota > Actinomycetes > Mycobacteriales > Nocardiaceae > Nocardia > Nocardia sp. NPDC060259. The sequence continues at coordinate 16,231 of NZ_JBHXAY010000066.1, read as the reverse complement.
GCGGATCGGCGTGGCGACCTGTTACGAGGTGGCCTTCGATCGCGCATTCCGGCAATCGATGGCCGCAGGCGCGGAACTGCTGGCCGTGCCGACCAACAACGCCACCTTCGGCGAGAGCGAGATGACCTACCAGCAACTCGCCATGTCCAGGGTGCGGGCAGTGGAACACGGCCGGGCGCTGGTGGTGGCGGCGACCACCGGGGTCAGCGCGATCATCACCGCGGACGGTGCGATCGCACAGCAGAGCGCGCAACTCGCACCCGCCGCGCTCGTTGCCCAGCTACCATTGCGCGACACGACGACGATCGCGACGCGAATCGGCGCGGCGCCAGAACTGGTGTCCGTTATTCTGACCGCGATCGGCGTGGCGCTGATGTTTTTCCGGCGCCGGCGCGCGAATCAGGCGCAGGCTATGCGGAACTCGCAGAATTCTGAATAAGCGGTTTGTTTTAACCCGGGGGAGGCGGCCGACTGTGACCGCTCAGGGGACCGATGCGTTCAGCTTGAAAACAAATCAAGATCGGTAGCCATCCGGCCGCCGCAGTACTCCGAATCAATGGGCGTGGATAGCCACGCCCTGGCGCCGTCGCGCGCCCGGGCGAAGCTCGGGGAGTTGTGACACAAAGGCAGAACGGAGTGCTTGATGAGTTCATTGGCCACCGACCGCGTCAGCTCAAGCGTCACAGACGACGATCCGGGCCAGCCGTTCGCTCTCTCGCCCGGTCAGACGGCCCTGTGGTATGCGCAACGGATCCGGCCCGATATTCCGCTCACCATCGCCCACTACGTCGAGCTGCACGGTGATCTCGACCCGGGCAGGCTGCTGCACGCGATCGAGCGCTTCGGCGCGGAATCCCAGGTGGGACACGTGCGCCTACTCGAGATAGACGGGGTGCCGCACCAACGGGTGGACATGGCATGGCGGCCGGGCTGGGGCCGGATGGACCTGCGTGGTGAGCCCGACCCGCGGGCGGCCGCGCTGCGCTGGATGAACGAGCACGCCAGCACGCCGTTCGACATGGAACGCGAACCGCTCACCACCAATGTCGTGTTGCGAATCGGTGACGAGGACTGGTTCTGGTACGAACGCGGACACCACATCGTTATCGACGGTTACGGAGCGATGAACGCGCTCTCGCGCGCGGCCGAGATCTACACCGCCATCGGCGAAGAGCGCGAACCGTCGGTCTCCCGTGCCGCCGCGCTGGTCGACCTCTACGCCGACGAATCCCGCTACCGCGAGTCCAGCCGGTTCGGCGCCGACCGCGAGTACTGGATGGAACAGCTCGCCGGCGTCGGCGAGCCGATGACACTGTCGTCGGTCACCGCCACCGGCGATACCCACGACCCGGGCCGTCACCGCGCCGCCGCGTTCCTCGACCCCGAGGTCGACGACCTGCTCACCGAGGCGATCGCCGCGCACGGTTCGGCCAATTCCGCGCTCATCGTCGCGGCGCTGGCGGCCTATGTCCGCACGGTCACCGGCGACTCGGATGTTGTGTTGAGCCTCCCGGTTTCGGCCCGCACCACGGTCGCGCTGCGCCGCTCGGCGGGTGTCGTGTCGAATGTGGTGCCGCTGCGCGTGCGGTTCGACGAGCACACCACCGTCGCCGACGTCGTGCGCCAGACCGAACTCCAGATCACCGGCGCCCTGCGCCACCAGCGCTACCGTTCCGACGACATCCGGCGCGACTGCGGCTACTCCCGCGACGCCCGCGGTTTCTTCGGCCCGATGGTCAACATCATGCTTTTCCACGACGAGCTGAAGTTCGGCGACATCACGGGCAGGCTGAACGTGCTGGCGACAGGCCCCGTCGAGGACCTCTCGATCAACATCTACAACGGTGACAGCGGCCGCATCCATCTCGACTTCGAAGCCAACCCCAAGCTCTACGGCGAAGCCGAAGTCGCCGCCCACCACGGCCGCTACCTCGACTTCCTCGCCCGCTTCCTGGCCGCGGAGCCGACCACGCCCACCCGCGAACTGACGGCGATCACCGACGCCGAGCAGGACAGGGTGCTGCGGGAATGGAACGCCACCGAGATGCCGGTGCCCGCCGGCACGCTGGTCTCGCTGTTCACCGACCAGGTGCGCCGCAGCCCGCACGCCGTCGCGCTCGAATTCGGCGACCGCGCCATCGGATACACCGAACTCGACGATCAGGTGAACCAGCTGGCGCGCGAACTCATCGCCCGCGGCGCCGGTCCGGAGACCACGGTCGGGTTGTGCCTGCAGCGCAGCATCGAGATGGTCGTCGGCATGTACGCGGTGCTGGCCACCGGCGCCGCGTACCTGCCGCTCGACCCCGAACACCCGGCCGACCGGATCGAAGCCGTGGTGTCGCAAGCCCGTCCGGTCTGCGTGCTCACCGCCGCGCGTGACATGGTGCGGCTGCCCGACGGCGTCGAGCGGATCGATCTGGACACCCTCGACGTCAGCGGGCGCGATATCGCCCCGATCACCGACGCCGACCGGCTCGCGCCGCTGCGGCCCGAGCACCTCGCCTACGTCATCTTCACCTCCGGCTCGACCGGTAAGCCGAAGGGCGTCGGCGTCACGCACGCCGCGATCGTCAACCGCTTGCGGTGGATGCAGGCCGAGTATCCACTCGACCACACCGATGCGGTCCTGCAGAAGACCCCCGCGACCTTCGACGTGTCGGTGTGGGAGTTCTTCTGGCCGTTGCAGGTGGGCGCCCGCCTGGTGATCGCCGCGCCCGACGGGCACCGCGATCCGGCCTACCTGGCGCGGATCATCACCGAGAAGTCCATCACCACAGCGCATTTCGTGCCGTCGATGCTGTCGCTGTTCGTCACCGACGCACAGGTGGCCGGCGGTGCCGGGCTGCGGCGCGTGTTCTGCAGCGGTGAGGCGCTGCCCGGCGCCACCGTGGCCGATTTCCATGCGGCGCTGCACGGACCGTCCGGCGGTCCCGAGCTGCACAACCTGTACGGCCCCACCGAGGCCGCGGTCGACGTCACCTACTGGCCGTGCCCGGCCGACGCCACCACGGTGCCGATCGGCTCCCCGGTATGGAACACCCAGACCTACGTCCTGGACGCGCAGCTGCGTCCGGTCCCGCCCGGAGTCGTCGGTGAGCTGTACCTGGCCGGTGCTCAGCTGGCCCGCGGCTACCTCGGCCGTCCCGACCTGACCGCCGACCGGTTCGTCGCCAATCCGTTCACCCCGGGTGAGCGTCTGTACCGCACCGGCGACCTGGCGCGCTGGCAGCTCGACGGCGCCGTCCTGGAATACCTGGGGCGCACCGACTTCCAGGTGAAGGTCCGCGGCCTGCGGATCGAGCTCGGCGAGGTCGAGTCCGCGCTGCTGGCCCAGGGCAACGTCGCCCGCGCGGTCTGCGTGGCGCGGGCCGGTCGCACCGGTGACGGCGAACTCGTCGCGTACGTGGTCGCCGGGTCGGGCCGGTCGGCGCCCGAGCCCGCCGTGCTGCTGTCGGGGCTGCGGCGCAGTCTGCCGTCCTACATGGTGCCCTCGGCACTGGTCGTGCTCGACGAGCTGCCGTTGAGCGCCAACGGCAAGGTCGACCGCAAGGCGCTGCCCGAGCCCGCGCTCGGGGTGCGGCTCACCACCGGCGCCGCCGCACCGCAGACCCGGCTGGAATGCGCGCTCGCCGAGATCTTCACCGAGGTGCTCGCGCTCGACGGCACCGGGATCGGCGTCGAGGACAGCTTCTTCGACCTGGGCGGCAACTCGCTGGTCGCGGCCCGCGCGGTCGCCCGGATCAACACCTCTCTGGACGCGAACCTGACCATCAGGGAGCTGTTCGAGACCTCGACCATCGCGGCGCTGGCCGGCTACCTCAGCACGCACCGGTCCGAGTCGTCGACGCCGAAGCTGGTTCCGGCGGTGCGGCCCGAACGGGTGCCGCTGTCGCTGGCCCAGCAGCGGCTGTGGATCCTCAACCGGTTCGCCGAGCACGCCGCTGCCTACAACATGCCGCTCGCCCTGCGGCTCACCGGTCGACTCGACCTGGACGCGCTGCGCGCGGGCCTGCGGGACGTGCTCGATCGCCACGAGAGCCTGCGCACCAGCTTCCCCGCCGGTCCGGCCGGTGCCTACCAGCTGATCCACCCGGCTGCCGCGGTGGAACCGGCGCTGGAGCCGGTCGACGTGATCGCCGCCGATCTCGCCGGCCGGGTCGCCGAGGTGACCGGCCGCGGCTTCGATCTGCGCACCGAAACCCCGCTGCGGGTCGCGCTGTACCGGGTCGGCGCCGACGACCACGTGCTGCTGGTGGTGCTGCACCACATCTGCGGTGACGGCTGGTCGGTCGCCCCGCTGGCCAGGGACCTGATGGTCGCGGTCGCCGCGCGCGCCGAGGGCCGCGCGCCCCAGTGGACTCCGCTGCCGGTGCAGTACGCCGATTTCGCGCTGTGGCAGCGGGAACTGCTCGGCCACGAGGACGACCCGGAATCGCCGCTGGGCAAGCAGCTCAGCCACTGGGGCGAGGCACTGGCCGGCCTGCCCGATCAGCTCGACCTGCCGCTGGACCGGCCACGGCCACTGCAACGCGGTACTCGCGGCGACACGGTGGCCTTCACCGTCGACGCCGAGACCCGCCGTGCCGCAAGCGAACTCGCGCAACGTCGCGGGGTCAGCATGTTCATGGTGCTGCACGCCGCGCTCGCGACCCTGCTGGCCCGCCTGTGCGGGAGCACCGACATCACCATCGGTACTCCCATCGCAGGCCGTTCCGACCCCGGCCTCGACGATCTCGTCGGCATGTTCGTCAACACGCTGGTGTTGCGCACCGACGTCGACCTGGCCGCCGGTTTCGACCGGATGCTCGATCTGGTCCGCGAGACCGACCTCAACGCCTTCGCCAATCCCGACGTGCCGTTCGAGCGGCTCGTCGAACTGGTGAACCCGGATCGGTCGACCTCGCGACATCCGCTGTTCCAGGTGATGCTGTCCTACGACCGCACCCCCGAACTGCGGGTCGAATTGCCCGGTGTCGCGGCCGAACTGGTGCCGGTCGAGACCGGCGTCGCCAAGTTCGACCTGCAGCTCGAGGTCCGCGACCATCACGTCGACGGTCCGCTGCACGCCGAATTCGGTTTCGCCACCGACGTTTTCGACCGTGTCACGGTGGAAGCGATCGCCCGCAGGTTCACCACGCTGCTGGCCGCCATGGTGGCCGACCCGGCGAAGCCCACCGGTGACCTCGCACTGCTCGACCGCCGTGAGACCGCACGGCTGGTACCCGTCGCCGGCGCACCGGCCGAACCCGCGGGGACGCTGGCCCGTCTGCTCGGTGAGACCGCGCAGCGGCTGCCCGACGCCGTCGCCGTGCGCTACCTCGGCTTCGACACCACCTATCGCGAGCTCGACGAGCGCTCGAACCGGCTGGCGCGCAGCCTGATCGCGCACGGCGCCGGTCCGGAAGCGGTGGTCGCGGTCGCGCTGCCGCGCAGCCTGGAATCGATCGTCGCCATCTGGGCGGTGGCCAAGTCCGGCGCGGCATACGTGCCCGTCGACCCGGCCTACCCGGCGGAGCGCATCGCGCACATGATCGGCGATTCCGGTGCGGTGCTCGGGCTCACGCTGCCCGAACATCTCGCCGCGCTGCCCACCACGACCGGCAAACACCGCAAGGCGCCGGAATGGCTGGTCTTCGGCACCGCCGAGTTCGAGGCCGACTGCGCGAGCCGCTCGGCCACCCCGCTGACCGATACCGACCGCAGGCACCCGATGCGGGCCGGTCAACCCGCGTACCTGATCTACACCTCCGGCTCCACCGGTACGCCGAAGGCCGTCGTGGTCACCCACGCGGGTATCGCCTCGCTCGCCAGCGAGCAGACGCAGCTGTACAAGGTGACCGATGCGGCCAGGACCATGCACTTCTCGTCGCCGAGCTTCGACGCCTCGGTACTGGAACTGCTGCTCGGTTTCGCCGCGGGCGCGACCATCGTCGTCGCCCCCGCCGACCTGTACGGCGGCACGGAACTCGCCGGTTTCCTCCGGTCGGAGCGGATCACCCACGCGTTCATCACGCCGGCCGCGCTGGCCACCGTGCCCGCCGGTAACTTCCCCGATCTGGGCACGGTCATCGTCGGTGGCGAGGCCTGCTCCGACGGGCTCGTCGACACGTGGGCGTCGAAGTACCGGATGCACAACATGTACGGCCCGTCCGAGGCGACCGTCGCCGTCACCGCGAGTGCCGCCATGCAGGCGGGGGAGCCGGCTCCGCTGGGTGCGCCCGTGCGTGGCATGCGGCTGTTCGTGCTCGACGGCCGCCTGCACCCGGTGCCGCCGGGCACACCGGGCGAGTTGTATGTCTCGGGACCCGGCGTGGCCCGCGGCTACCTCGGCAAGCTCGCGCTCACCGCGCAGCGGTTCGTGGCCAATCCGCACGGCCGGGTCGGCGAACGCATGTACCGCACCGGCGATCTCGTCGTCGCCGATCCCACTGGCCGGTTGCGATTCCTCGGCCGCGCCGACGACCAGATCAAGATCCGCGGCTTCCGCGTCGAACTGCGCGAGATCGACCACGTCCTGCGCGAGCACCCGGGGGTGCAGTCGGCGCTGACCGTCGTGCACGTCGACGAGCACGGCCAGCAGCGGCTCGCGTCCTATGTGGTTCCCCACCGTCCGGTCGATCCGGCGGCCGTGCTGGCCACCGCGCGCGGCAGGCTGCCCGGGTACATGGTGCCCGCGGCCGTCACCGTGATCGAGCGGATGCCGGTGACCCCGGCGGGCAAGCTGGACCGAAAGGCTCTGCCCGCACCGGAATTCGCTGTCACCACGGGCACCCGCGCGCCGCGTACCCATCTGGAGATGCGGGTCGCGGCGGTGTTCACCCAGATCCTCGGTAGCTCGGTGCCCGGTGCGGAAGACAGCTTCTTCGAGATCGGCGGCAACTCGCTGCTGGCCACTAGGCTCGCGGCCGCGCTGCACGCGGACTTCAGTGTCGACCTGCCGGTGCGGCAGATCTTCGAGGCGCCGACCGTGGCCGGTATCGCCCAGCTGATCACGGAAGCGCCCCGGACGCAGCGGGTGGCGCTGGCGGTACACACCCCACGCCCGGGACGCATACCACTGTCGCTGCCGCAGCAGCGGCTGTGGTTCCTCAACAGATTGTCCCCCGAATCGAGCGCCTACAACATCGCATTCGTCTTGCGAATCAGCGGAGATCTGAGAATCGGCGCGCTGCGCGCTGCCCTCACCGATCTGGTGGAGCGACACGAGGTGCTCCGCACGGTTTTCCCCGAGGACCTGTCCGGCGCCCAGCAGGTGGTCCTGCCGATCACCCAGACGGTTCCCGCGATCGAGGTCGTCGACAGCGATCCCGAGCAGGCACACGCCATGCTGACCGAGCTGGCGCGCAAGGGCTTCGACCTGACCAGGGAGACGCCGCTGCGCATCCAGCTGCTGCGGGTCGCGCCGGGGGAGTACCGCCTCGGTGTGATCGTGCACCACATCGCCGCCGACGGCTGGTCGCTGGGCCCGCTGACCAGGGACCTGGCGCTGTCGTACGTGGCCAGGTGCGGTGGCACCGCGCCGGTGCGCGCGCCGCTGCCGGTGCAGTACGCCGACTTCAGCCTGTGGCAGCGCGCGGTGCTCGGCGTGGAGGAAGATCCGGACAGCATCGCCGCCACCCAGCTCGCGCATTGGCGCGAAGCCCTGGCGGAACTGCCCGACGAGCTGCCGTTGCCGTTCGACCGGCCGCGCCCGCTCGACCCGACCGGCGTGGCGGGCAGTGTGGGATGCGAGGTTTCGGCGCCGCTGCAGCAGGCCATGCACGAGTTGGCGGCGCACACCGGCGTGAGTCTGTTCATGGTGGTGCGCTCGGCGCTGGCGGTGCTGCTGCGCAGCGTCACCGGCGGCCGCGACATCCCCCTCGGCACCCCGGTGGCCGGACGCACCGACATCCAGCTCGACGACCTGGTCGGCATGTTCGTCAACACCCTCGTGCTGCGCTCGGACGTCGACCCCGGCCGCAGCTTCGTCGACCTGCTGCACGCCGACCGCGACGACGAACTGGCCGCGATCGCCAACGCCGACCTGCCGTTCGAACGGGTCGTCGACGCGCTCGGCCGCGACAGCAGGGCGAGCAACCGGCACCCGCTGTTCCAGGTCGCGCTGAGCATGCAGGACGCCCCGGCGCCGGAGCTGGAACTGCCGGGTCTGCGGCTCGCCGCCGACGAACTCGACATCGCCCGCGCCAAATTCGATCTCGAACTGCGGGTGGCGCCCGCCGAGGGCGGCGGTCTCCGGTTCGACTTCGTGTACGCCGCCGAGATGTTCGATGCCGCCACCATCGAGACCCTCGCGGAACGCTTCGTGCTGATCCTCACCCAGGCGACCGCCGACCCGGAGCAGCTGGTGTGCGAGATCGAGGCGCTCACCGTCGCCGAACATCGTGCCCTGGTGCCCGCGCAGGGGCCTGCCCCGGTGACGCCGGTCGTGCTGGCCGACATCGTCGAACGCGCGGCCACCAAGTTCGCGCATCGGCCTGCCCTGCGCTGGTTCGCCGGCGGCAGCGTCGACGGTGCGGTGGGGGAGCTCGACTACGACGAGGTCGGCTTCCGGGCACACCGGCTCGGCCGGGCGCTGATCGCGCGTGGCATCGGCACCGGTGACCGGGTCGTCGTCGGCTTGACCCGTGGATTGGACTGCGCGCTGGCCATTTTCGGCGTCGCCTCCAGCGGCGCGGCGTTCGTGCCGGTCGACCCGCGGTACCCCGCCGACCGGGTCCGGCACATGCTCACCGACTCGGATGCCCGCGCGGTCCTCACCACCACAGCGGATGTCGAGGCACTGCGCGAGGCGGCCGGTCCGCTCGACACCCAGTGGCTGCTGGTCGACGACGCCGACCTGCAGGCCGAACTCGCGACCTACGACAGCGTTCCGATCACCGATGCCGAGCGGGTCCGCCCGGTGCGCCCCGCCGACACGGCCTATCAGATCTACACCTCGGGCTCGACCGGTCTCCCGAAGGGCGTGGCCGTCACCCACAGTGGTCTGGTCAGCCTCGCGGTCGACCTGCAGGAACGGACGGGCCTCGACCGCTTCGCCCGTACGTTCTTCTTCTCGACTCCCAGCTTCGACGTCTCCGTCCTGGACATGCTGCTGGCGGTCTGGTCGGGCGCCGAGATGGTGATCGGACCGATCGACATCTACGGCGGCGACGAGCTCGGCGCGCTGCTCGACCGGGAGGACATCACCCACACCTTCCTGACGCCTGCCGTGCTTGCCTCGATCGATGCCACCCGCTGGCCCCTGCCGCGTTTGCGCGCGCTCATGGCCGGTGGCGAGGCGGTGCCGCCCGATCTGGTGGCGAGCTGGGCGCCGGGCAGGCGTTTCGTCAACGCCTACGGTCCCACCGAAGCCACCGTCATCGCCGCGATGTCGGAGATGCGGGTGGGTGTGCCGGTGGCGATCGGCACGCCGGTGCGTGGCGCGCGGGCCCTGGTCCTGGACGAGCGGCTGCGGCCGGTCGTCACCGGGGTGCCGGGTGAGCTCTACCTCGGCGGGCCCGGCATCGCCCAGGGCTACCACGAGCGCTTCGGCCTCACCGCGGGCCGCTTCGTCGCCGACCCGTCCGGGCCAGCGGGTACCCGGATGTACCGCACCGGTGACGTCGTGCGGTGGACCGCCGACGGCGAACTGGAATACCTCGGCCGCAGCGACCACCAGGTCAAGGTGCGCGGTTTCCGGATCGAACTCGGCGAGATCAGCGCGGTGCTCGGCAGCCACCCGGATGTCCGGTTCGCGCACACCGAGGTCCGGCGGATCTCCGGCGACGACCGGATCGTCGCCTGGGTGCAGCTCGCCGACGGGACCGAGCCGACGCAACTGGCCGCCGTCCGCGACCACGCGGCGGCCCGGCTGGCCGGGCACATGGTGCCCGCGTCGCTGACCCTGCTCGATCGCGTGCCGCTCACGCCGATCGGCAAGCTCGACCGCGGCGCGCTGCCGGAACCGGAATTCACCGTCGCCGCGGGCCGGGCGCCGCAGACCGCCTCCGAACGGCTGGTCGCCCAGGTCTTCACCGACCTGGTCGGCACCCCGTCGATCTCCGCCACCGACAGCTTCTTCGACATCGGCGGCAACTCGCTGCTCGCGACCCAGCTGGTGGCACGTCTGGCCGCGGCCAGCAATGTGCGGCTCGAGGTGCGGACCGTGTTCGCCGCGCCGACCGTCGAAGAACTCGCCGCGCTCATCGAGTCGGGGCCGTCCGGAGACGAAGGCCGCCCCGACTTGGTGAAGCAGCAACGCCCGGAACGGATCCCGCTGTCCGCGGCACAGCGCAGGCTGTGGTTCCTCAACCGGTTCAACGCGGGCACCCAGGGCGAGAGCCAGTCGGCGGGCGCCTACAACATCCCGGTGGTACTGCGCCTGCACGGCCCGATCGACCTGGATGCACTCATCGCCTCTTTGCACAGAGTGCAACGTCGGCACGAGACGCTGCGCACGGTGTTCCCGGAGAGCTCGGGCGAGCCCGAACAGCTCGTGCTCGACCCGGCGATCGCCGCCGTCACCCTGTTCCACGCGACGGCGCGACCGGACGAGGTCGAGGCCGCGGTGACCCGGTTCGTCACCCCCGGTTTCGATCTGTCGGCCGCGGTCCCCATGCGGGCGGCGCTGATCACGGTCGACCACACGGGTCTGCCCGTGCCGGCGCAGGCCAAGCTGGCCGTCGCGGGGTCGAAGGAGCACGTGCTCGTCCTCGTCGTGCACCACATCGCGATGGACGGCTGGTCGCTGGAACCGCTGGCCGGCGAGGTCGCCGCCGCCTACCGCAGCATCCAGGCCGGCGAACAGTTCGGCGACCTGATCCCGGAGATCCAGTACACCGATTACACGCTGTGGCAGCAGGAACTCCTCGGCACCGAGGACGACCCGGACTCGCTGATCAGCAAGCAGCTGGCCCACTGGCACGAGGTGCTCGACGGCCTGCCGGAACTGCTCACCGTCCCGGCCGACCGCCCGCGCCCGCCGGTGCCCTCCTACCGGGGCGGCACCGTCGACTGCCAGCTCGACGCGGCTACCCACCGCGCGCTGCGCAGCATCGCCACCGTCAACAACGTCAGCATGTTCATGGTGCTGCACGCGGCACTGGCCGTGCTGCTGCACCGCGTCACCGGTGATGACGACATCGCCGTCGGCACCGCCACCGCGGGCCGTGGCCATCCGGCGCTCGACTCGATGATCGGCATGTTCGTCAACACCCTGGTGCTGCGCACCGAGGTGGCCGACGAGCGTGCCTTCGTCGACCTGTTGCGCACCGTCCGCGACCGCGACCTCGACGCGTTCGCCAATGCCGACATGCCCTTCGAACGGCTCGTCGAGGTACTCAATCCGGCGCGCTCCCAGGCTCATCACCCGCTGTTCCAGGTGATGCTGTCGGTGCGCAACACCCCGGTGCGGATGCTGGAACTGCCCGGTCTGCGGATCGAGGCCGTCGACGCCGACGCGGGCATCGCCAAGTTCGACCTGCAGTTCACCTTCACCGAGACCCAGACCGCCGAACGCGTCGCCGACGGCATCACCCTCGCGGTGAACTACGCGGCCGACCTGTTCGACGAGGGCACCGCGCGCAGGCTGGGCGAACGGCTGGTCCGGTTGCTCACCGCGGTCGCTGCCGACCCGAACACGGCGGTCGGCGATCTCGCGCTGCTCGACGCGGCCGAGTGGACCGCGCTCGCGCCGGTGCACGGCACCCGCGCCGATCGCCCGGTCACCTTCCCCGCGGTGTTCGGCGCCGCGGTGGCACGGTCAAGGAACGGGGTGGCGTTGTGCGCGGGCGATACCGTGGTCACCTACGACGCCCTCGACCGCTGGACCAACCGGCTCGCCCGGGTCCTCATCGGTCAGGGCATCGGTCCGGAAAGCCTGGTGGCGCTGGGCGTTCCGCGATCGGTCGAATCGGTGGCGACGATGCTCGCCGTCGCCAAGGCCGGTGCGGCGTTCGTCCCGGTCGACCCGAACTACCCGGCCCAGCGGATCAGCCACATGCTCACCGACTCCGGTGTCGTCGTCGGCCTGACCCTGCTCGCGCATCGTGATCGGCTGCCCGGTGACTGCCGCTGGCTGGTCCTCGACGACCCGCAGACCCGCGCCACCGTGCTCGGCACCGACGATTCGCCGGTCACCGACTCCGACCGGATCCGGCCGCTGCGCCTGGCCAACCCGGCGTACGTGGTCTACACCTCCGGTTCCACCGGTACCCCGAAGGGCGTGGTGGTCACCCACGGCGGCATCTCGAACTTCGCTGCCGAGACCGCCGACCGCTACGACGTGCGTCCGGGCAGCCGGGTACTGCACTTCGCCACCCCGAGTTTCGACGGCTCCATGCTCGACATCCTGTTCGCGCTCGGCGGGGCGGCGACCCTGGTGATCGCGCCGCCGGGAATCGTCGGCGGCGAGGACCTGCGGCAGCTGTTCATCCGCGAGCGGATCACGCACGCCTTCATCACCACCGCCGCGATCGGCACCGTCGACCCGGCGGGCGTGCACTCGCTCGCGCACGTTCTCGTCGGCGGCGAGGCGCTGCCGCCGGACCTGCTGGCCCGCTGGGCGCCGGGGCGCAACTTCTACAACGTCTACGGCCCCACCGAGACGACGATCGTGACGCTGATGCCGCAGCCGATGAGCCCACAGGGCCCGATCAGCATCGGCGGGCCGATCCGGGGCGTCAGTGCCACCGTCCTGGATCGGCGGCTGCACCCGACCCCGATCGGCGTCACCGGCGAGTTGCAGCTGGCCGGTTCGGCGCTGGCCCGCGGTTACCACAACCGTCCCGGTTTGACCGCGCAGCGCTTCGTCGCCAATCCCTATGGCGCACCGGGCGAACGGATGTACCGCACGGGCGACCTGGTGCGCTGGCGCGACGGCGCGAAGCCGACGCTGGACGTGGAGTACGTCGGCCGTACCGATCACCAGGTGAAGGTGCGCGGATTCCGCATCGAACTCGGCGAGATCGACGTCGCGTTCGGCAGGCACACCGACGTCGAGTTCGCCCTCACCATCGGGCACACCACGCAGGCGGGTGTCACCGCGCTGGTCTCGTACGTGAAGGCACGCGCAGGCGCCGTGCCGACGGTGCGCGAACTGCTCGACCATGTCGGCGCGCACGTGCCGAACTACATGGTCCCGCAGTCGGTGATGCTGCTCGACGAGGTACCGCTGACGCCCGTCGGCAAGCTCGACCGGGCCCGGCTGCCAGAGCCGGTGTTCGTCGCGACCGAGGGCTACCGCGCGCCGGTGACCCCCGCCGAGGTGGCGCTGTGCACGGTGTTCGCCGAGGTGCTCGGCACCGAGCGAGTCGGTGCCGACGACGGGTTCTTCGAACTCGGCGGCAACTCCCTGCTGGCCACCAAAGTCGTTGCCGCACTGCGTGAGCAGGGCTACGACATGCCGGTGCAGCTGATGTTCGGCGACGCAACCCCGGCCGGCATCGCCGCCAGGCTCGACGGCGCCGACGCCGGCGCGGCCATGGCGGCGGCGACGGGACCGGTGCTCGCCATCCGCCCGTCCACCGGCCCGCACGACACCCCGCTGTTCTGCGTGCATCCCGCGATCGGCCTGGCTTGGTGCTACGCGGGTCTGCTCGCGCACCTCGCGCCGCAGCGCCCGGTGTACGGCCTGCAGGCGCCGCACGTGTCCGGGGAGGACGGGTTCACCACGATCCCCGAGGCCGCCGGCCACTATGTGGCCAACATCAGGTCGATCCAGCCACACGGTCCGTACCATCTGCTCGGCTGGTCGCTCGGCGGCCTGATCGCGCAGGAGGTGGCGGTCCAGCTGCAGGACGCGGGGGAGGACGTCGCGCTGCTGGCCATGATGGACAGCTACCAGCTCGGCGACCGCTGGCTCGACACCGCGATGCCGAGCGTCGCCGACATCCTCGGTGAGTTCGGTGCCGACCTCGTCGGCGGGGCACCGCTGCCCGCCGATCTCGACCTGCACGAAGCGGCCGAGCTGCTGCGGGCACAGCCGGGCCCGTTCGCCGCGCTCTCGGTCGAGAATCTCGAACGGCTCTACACCGGGTACGCCGACGGCACGGTGATGGCCAACCGGTTCCGGCCGCGCACCTTCGACGGCGACCTGGTGTTCTTCACCGCCGCGGCGGACGAGATCAACGCCGCCGACCCGGGCAGGCGCGCCGAAGCCTGGCAGCCGTTCGTCACCGGCAACATCCACAACCACGACCTGCCCTGCAGGCATGCGGCGATGACAACGCCGGAATCGCTGGCGGTGATCGGCCCCGTGCTGCATCACCACCTCGACGCGGTCCCGGCGATCACCGTGTGCGGCGGCGGCCAGAAGGAGATACGTCCGTGAGTTTGGCGGTAGAAGTACGTGGCCTGGCCAAGAGTTACGGCAAGGTGCGCGTGCTGAAAGAGATCGACCTGGAAATCCCGGCCGGCACGGTACTCGGCCTGCTCGGCCCCAACGGCGCGGGCAAGACGACCACCGTGCGGGTCGTCACCACGCTGCTACGGCCCGACGCGGGCTCGATCAGGGTCGCCGGGGTGGACGTGCTGGCCGATCCGGCCACGGCGCGGACCAGGATCGGGTTGTCCGGCCAGTACGCGGCCGTCGACGCGAACCTGACCGGCTACGAGAACCTGCGCATGGTGGCGCGCCTGTACGGGATGTCCCGCAAGCAGGCCGCGTCGCGGGCCGAGCAGTTGCTCGGCGTCCTCGGTCTCGAGCACGCGGCGGGCAGGCGTGCCGGCACCTACTCCGGCGGTATGGCCCGGCGGCTCGACCTGGCGGGCGCGCTGGTCGCGCGGCCGCCGGTGGTGGTGCTCGACGAGCCGACCACCGGCCTCGACCCGCGCGGGCGCCTCGACATGTGGCAGGTGATCGGCGAGCTCGTCGACGACGGGACCACCGTCCTGCTCACCACCCAGTACCTGGAGGAAGCCGACCTGCTCGCCGACCGGATCACGGTCATCGACAAGGGCACCGTGATCGCGCGGGGCTCGGCCGACGAACTCAAGACCTCCATCGGCGGTGACCGGCTCACCGTCACTCTCGCCGCCGGGCAGAGCCCCTGGCCGGCGGTGAAGGTCCTGCAGCAGGTCGGCGTCGGTGAACCGATCCACGAACCCGGCAGCGCGGAGGTGTCGGTGGTGGTCGGCGACGGATCCCGCACCATGGTCGAAGCGCTGCGCCGCCTCGACGACGCGGGTGTGTGCGTCGTCGACGCCGTCGTCGTCCGCCCCACCCTCGACGACGTGTTCCTTTCCCTCACCGGGACTCCGGCCGAACCGGCCGCCGAAGAATCCGAAACCGACGATGTGCAAGAGGAGATTCTGTCGTGAGTGTCGCACCGGAGGTTTCCGATGAGCACGAGACCCGCGAAATGCCGATCCAGACGAGTCCACCGCGCTCCGCCGCTGCCGGCGGGGCGCAGCCGCGGGCCCGGTTCATCCGGGACAGCGCGATCGTGGCCCACCGCAATCTGCTGACGATTCTGCGGGTGCCGACGCTGCTGGTCACGGCCACGATCCAGCCGCTGATGTTCGTGTTCCTGTTCGCCTACATCTTCGGCGCGTCGCTCGGCGGCGACCAGTACCGCGAGTTCCTGCTGGCGGGCATCTTCACCCAGACGGTCGCGTTCAATGCCGCCTTCACCACCGTCGGCCTCGCCGGCGACCTGCAGAAGGGCATCATCGACCGGATGCGGACGCTGCCGATGTCGCGGCTGGCGGTGCTCATGGGCCGCACGCTGTCCGACCTGGTCGTCAACGTGCTCAGCCTGGGTGTGATGGTGATCTGCGGGTACATCGTCGGCTGGCGCATCCACGGCAGCGCCGCCGACGCCGCGCTGGCCTTCGCCATCATTCTGCTGTTCGCGTTCGCGATGTCCTGGGTCGGCGCGCTGACCGGCCTGATCTCACCGACCGTCGAGGTCGCGCAGAGCGCAGGCCTGATCTGGATGTTCCCGCTGTCGTTCATCTCCTCGGCGTTCATCTCCGCCGAGACCCTGCCCGGCCCGCTGCGCACCATCGCCGAATGGAACCCGATCACCGCGGTCTCGGCGGCGGGCCGCGAGCTGTTCGACAACGACGCACCACCGTCGTTCGCCCCCGCCACCGGCTGGGCAGCCGACAACTGCATCCTTTACGCCGTCATCTGCTCGCTGGTCATCCTGGCGGTAGCGATGCCTGCCGCGTTGTTGCAGTATCGAAAGGTCGCCAGCCACTGAGTGCTTCCGCGACCGACAACGGCGAAGGCCGCCTCCCGGTTCGG
>NZ_JBHXAY010000065.1:0-40413 GCF_042728775.1 Nocardia sp. NPDC060259 | reverse complement strand
CATCCGAGGGGCGAGACGGAACGCCGAAGGCGCAGTATCGCCCCTCGGATGCGAGGTCACGAGGCCGAAAACCCGCGGCGCCAGCCGCCGACAACACAGGAGCGCATGTGACCACCACCGGACCCCAGGTCGGCCTGATCATGGGCAGCGATTCCGACTGGCCGACGATGGAGGCCGCCGCCGAGGCACTGGCCGAGTTCGGCATTCGCTTCGAGGTCGGCGTGGTTTCCGCGCATCGCACCCCGCAGCGCATGCTCGACTACGCCAAGGACGCCGCCGGCCGCGGCCTGCAGGTCATCATCGCCGGCGCGGGCGGCGCCGCCCACCTGCCCGGCATGGTCGCCTCGGCCACGCCCCTCCCGGTCATCGGCGTCCCCGTCCCCCTCAAGTACCTCGACGGCATGGACTCCCTGCTGTCGATCGTCCAGATGCCCGCGGGCGTCCCGGTAGCCACCGTCTCCATCGGCGGCGCCCGCAACGCGGGCCTGCTGGCCGTCCGCATCCTCGCCGCCCATGACCCGTCCCTGCGCACCCGCATGGAACAGTTCCAGGCAGGCCTCGAGCAGATGGTCCACGACAAGGACGCCGCCCTGCGCACCAAGCTGCTGGGCTAGAACCCGGTCGGGACCTGTCGTGGCCGGTGACTACGGTGGTCGGGTGGCACACGACGATGCGGCGCAGTTCCGGCTCACGGTGGTGGATCAGGCGTTGCGGTTGTTCGCCGAACGGGGGTACGAGGCGACGACGGTGGACGAGATCGCGGTGGCGGCGGGGATCTCCCGGCGGACCTTCTTCCGGCAGTTCCGGTCCAAGGAGGACGTGATCTTCGCCGATCACGAATTCCAGCTCGCGCTGGCCGAGGACTCGCTGGCGCGGGCCGAGGGCGATCCGTGGGATGCGGTGTGCGAGGCCGTGATCGGGGTGTTCGAGCGGTTCACGCAGTGGCGTGACATCGCCGCGCGCCGGTATCAGGTGGTGCGGCGGGTTGCGGCGTTGCGGGAGCGCGAGATCGTGACGGTGTTCCGGTACGAGCGCCTGTTCACCGACTTCCTGCGCGAGCAGCTGCCCGACGTGCCGGATCTGGCGCGCGTGCAGTTCACCGCGGCGGTCACCGCGACCCACAACTATCTGCTGCGCCGGATGGTGCGCGGTGAGCCGGCGGCCGCCGTCACCGATCTGCGCACCGAACTGGCCATGATCCCGCGCGGCAGACAGGAGCCCGCGCCCCGCGAGGAGCTGGTTGTCGCGGTCTTCCCGCGAGACATGCCGCCGCGCAAGGTGGCCGACCTGATCACCGCCCAGCTCGGTAACCTGTGAGCGCCGCTTCGGCGGCTGGAGCGTGAGGTGACACTGAGTGCCACCGGTATATCCCCATGTAGCGCTAGAGTGCCGGGCGTATAATCAAGTCGGATTGGCACTCGGTGCCGATGCGAGACGCGCTGTTGACCGCAGCGATCACCACCACGACCAGGAGTGTGCCCGATGGCGGGAAACCCGGATTTCAACCTGTTCCAGCTCGAGGACTTCCACGATGAGCTCCGTGCGGCCATCCGCGGCCTCGCCGAAAAGGAAATCGCGCCCTACGCCAAGGACGTCGACGGCAACGCCCGCTTCCCCGAGGAGGCGCTGACCGCTCTCAACGCCGCGGGCTTCAACGCCGTGCACGTGCCCGAGGCCTACGGCGGCCAGGGCGCCGACTCGGTCGCCACCTGCATCGTGATCGAGGAAGTCGCGCGCGTCTGTGGTTCCTCCTCGCTGATCCCCGCCGTCAACAAGCTCGGCACCATGGGCCTGATCCTCAACGGCTCCGAAGAGCTGAAGCAGAAGGTCCTCGGCGACCTGGTGGACGGCAAGATGGCCTCCTACGCGCTGTCCGAGCGTGAGGCCGGTTCCGACGCCGCGTCCATGCGCACCCGCGCCAAGGCCGACGGCGACGACTGGATCCTCAACGGCTCCAAGTGCTGGATCACCAACGGCGGCCGCTCCGAGTGGTACACCGTGATGGCCGTGACCGACGCCGACAAGGGTGCCAACGGCATCTCCTCGTTCATGGTCAACAAGGACGACGAGGGCTTCGTCGTCGGCCCGCTCGAGCACAAGCTGGGCATCAAGGGTTCGCCCACCGCCGAGCTGTACTTCGAGAACTGCCGCATCCCCGGCGACCGCATCGTCGGCGAGCCCGGCACCGGCTTCAAGACCGCGCTGCAGACCCTCGACCACACCCGCCCGACCATCGGCGCGCAGGCCGTCGGCCTGGCCCAGGGTGCCCTCGACGCCGCGATCGCCTACACCAAGGACCGCAAGCAGTTCGGCAAGGCCATCGCCGACTTCCAGAACACCCAGTTCATGCTCGCCGACATGGCGATGAAGGTCGAGGCCGCCCGCCTCATGGTCTACACCTCCGCCGCTCGCGCCGAGCGCGGCGAGAAGAACCTCGGCTTCATCTCCGCCGCCGCCAAGTGCTTCGCCTCCGACGTCGCCATGGAGGTCACCACCAACGCCGTCCAGCTCTTCGGCGGCGCCGGTTACACCACCGACTTCCCGGTCGAGCGCATGATGCGCGACGCCAAGATCACCCAGATCTACGAGGGCACCAACCAGATCCAGCGTCTCGTGATGTCCCGCCAGATCCTGCGCTGATCTCCTCGATCTCAGCGCCTTCGCGGCCCCTCGATGACTCATCGAGGGGCCGTTTTCGTTGCTGGAGCTCGCCGCGGTGCGGGGTCGGCACCGCTCTTCGCCGGATAGCCGGTTTCGGACCGATTCCGTGGCGTTACCTCGATTGTGCCCGCTTACCGGGGGAATGACGTTCGAAATGTGTCCGTTAATTGAATGGACAAAATGCCAGGAAATTCAACCGATATCGGAGGGTTGCTTATTCGTAGCTCTGCGGCGATTCGTTTCGGCCTTTCGATGCCATATACCAAGACAGGTGGGATCAAACTGAGCCGTCGGGGTGAAGGTATGTGGCCGATGTCGATCCTCCTGACTAGATAAGGGCTGTGACCAGGCTCTTTAGGCGTCTATAGCAGGAGTCGACGACATGTTTCATAGTGCTGAAGCCTTGTGTGGGCGGGCCTGCCACTTCAATTCGAGTGGCCCAGTACTCGCGTGCTCGCTGCTGTCCCGGGGGAATGCTCTACCTCGCGATGTGGCGAGGTGAGGTATGACCGACGTAATTTCTGGAACCCGCTCAGGGATGAGCTGGCTCCCGCTGTCCAGCTCAGGGGAAGGCTCCCGGTTCACCCAGGACCTGCTCGACCGGGTCCGCACGTGGGCGCAGGATCACCTCACCCAGCCGCTGGACGCGATCGGGCGTGAGGGCCCCGTCTGTCCGTATGTCGGCCCGTCGATGCGCCGTGACCTGATCTGGGTCGGCCGGGTCGCGGGCGCGCAACCGTGGCCCGCGTACGTGCGGCTGGTGCTCTCGGACGCGCTGGAGCTGTTCCCGAAGTTGCCGCCGGACAACGGCGGCTCCGCGGTGCTGCGCTGCCTGGTGACGGCCATGCCCGACCTGCACGACTACACGATCATCGACGACCTGCACGACGAGCTCAAGACGGAGTTCGTCGAGCGTGGACTGATGCTCGGGCAGTTCTATCCCGGCTGCACCCAGCCTGGCCTGTGGAACAAGCAGTACCACCCGCTCGACGCGCCGATCCCGATGCTGGTGGTGCGCACGATGATGGCCACCGACTTCCCGTTCCTGCTGGAGCGGCCGGAGTGGATGTCGGCCTACGTCAAGAAGTTCGCACCCGGTCTGCCCGCGCATGTCCGCAGTGTGGTGGTGGGCAGGCTCATCGCCAGCGTGAACGCCGATGTGCCCGCATATCACCTCGAGGAGCAGGTACCGCAGAAGGTCAGCGCGGGGAGAAATCAGCGATGACTCGCGAATTGTCCACCGCGCCGGCTGCCGAGCCGGCCGCGGTCGAGGAGTTTCCGCTCTCACCGGCCCAGCTCGGCATGTGGTATGCCCAGCAACTCGATCCGGCGGTGCCGCTCTACGAGGCGCTGTACACCGACATGCGCGGTCCGCTCGACATCGACACCCTCATCGCGGTCTCCCAGCAGGTGAGTCGCGAGTTCGAGTCGGGCCAGCTGCGGCTGGTCGACACCGAGGACGGGCCGCACCAGGTCGTCGACCGGCGGATCGAGCTGGAAGTGTCCTATCTGGACTTCAGCGATGCCGCCGACCCCGAGTCCGAGGCGATCCGGTGGATGCGTGCCGATGTCGAGGCGCCGATCGATCTGCTCGGTGACTCTTTGGGAAAGTTCGCGCTGATCCGGATCGGACCGCAGCGGGTGCTCGGGTACTCCCGCGGCCATCACATCGCGATCGACGGCTTCGCCGCCGCGACCGAGATGTACCGGGCCGCCGAGCTCTACAACGCGGCGTTGTCCGGGCAGGATCCGCCGCCGTGCAAGGCCGCGAGCCTGCACACGGTGTACGACGCGGAGATGCGCTACCGCGGCAGCACGCGCTTCACCGCCGACGCCGACTACTGGTCGCAGCGGATCGCGGACATGCCGCGGCGGTGCAGTCTGGTCGACGCCGCCGCGCCCGCGCACGCGCTCGGCCGCGAGCACCGCGCCGAACTGTCGGCGGCGACGAAGGAGCGCCTCGACGCGGCCGCCGCGCGTTTCGATGTCGGGACGCCGGGGCTGGCGATGGCGGCGCTGGCGGTGTACTACGCGCAGGCGACCGGCACCGAGGATGTCGTGCTGAGCCTGCCGGTGTCCGGCCGCACCACGGCGGTGCTGCGCCGATCCGGCGGCATGCTGGCCAATGTGGTGCCGTTGCGGGTGCGGGTCCGGGCCGACAGCACCGTCGCCGACCTGGTCGACGCGATCCGGGTGGAAGTCTCGGGTGCGCTGCGGCATCAGCAGTTCCGGCACGAGGAGATCCGCCACGGCGAGACGAACGGCGACGCGACGGGCGGGCGCGGCCTCGTCGGTCCGGTGGTCAACATCATGCTGTTCCCCACCGACGTCGACTTCACCGATGTCGAGACGAGCCTGCACGTGCTGACCTCGGGGCCGATCGAGGACCTGTTCGTCAACTTCTATCAGCACGGCGCGAACAGCCCCATCCACGTCGACTTCACCGCCAACCCCGACCTCTACGACGCCCAGACCCTGGCCCGCCATCACCGCCGGTTCCTGGCACTGTTCGAGGCGATGATCGACGCCGCCCCGGACACCCCGGTGCGTTCGCTCGAGTACTTCCTCCCCGATGAGCTGCCCCTGCGCGCGGGTCTGCGCGGTGCGCCCGCGCCGTCCCCGCGGTTGCTCGCCGATGTGCTCGACGCCGGACTCCTGACCGCTGGTCCCCTCGCGACGGCAGTGGTGTCCGGCAAGCGTGAGCTCACTTACGGTGCGCTGGACCAGGTTTCGGTCCGACTGGCCCGCCGGCTCAGCGCGGCGGGCACCGGCCCGGAGTCCACAGTGCTCGTGGCGTTGCCGCGGTCGATGGAGTCGGTGGTCGCGTTCTGGGGCGTCGCCCGATCAGGCGCGGCGTACGTACCGGTCGGCGTGTCGAACCCGGCCGAGCGCTTGGCGACGATGGCAGCGGAATGCGGTGCGCGGCTTGGTATCACGACGTCGCGTCTGCGGGCTGACCTACCCGACACGGTCACTTGGATCGCGCTCGACGACGACGGGCTGGACGCCGACGCCGCCACGGCCACCGCCGAGTCCGCTACTGCCGACGCCGCGCCGCTGCCCCGCCCGCGGCTCGAGAATCCCGCCTACATCGTGTTCACCTCAGGCTCCACCGGCACGCCCAAAGGCGTGGTGGTGACCCACGCCGGCATCGCCACGCTGACCGCAGCGGTGCGCGACGCCTACCGGGCGGATCGGCAGTCGCGCGTATTGCACTGTCTCAACCCGAGTTTCGACGCGTCCCTGCTCGAGCTGCTGGTCGCCTTCACTGCGGGCGCGACGTTGGTGATCGCCGACGCCGACTCGGTGGCGGGCGCCGAACTCGCCGCGACTATCCGCGAGTCGTCGATCACCCACCTGTGCTCCACGCCCGCCGTGCTGACGACGCTGTCACCCGGCGCGCTCGACGGCGTGCGCGCGGTGTCCACCGGCGGTGAGGCCTGCCCGCCGGAAGTGGTGGCCCGCTTCGGACCTGGCCGCGCCCTGGTGAATTCGTACGGCCCATCGGAAACCACTGTGGCAGCGACGTTCACGGCGCCCCTCACCCCGAACGTCGAGGTGGGACTCGGCTTCCCGGTACCAGGTGTCACCCTGCACGTCCTCGATCACCGCCTCCGGCCGGTGCCCGCCGGCACCCCGGGCGAGCTGTACATCTCCGGCCCCGGCCTGGCCCGCGGATACGCGGGCCGCCCCGGCGCGACATCGCAGCGCATGATCGCCGACCCCTTCGGCGCGCCCGGCAGCCGCCTCTACCGCACAGGCGACCTGGTCCGCTGGCGTGCGCTAGAGGCGACCGAGGCAATCGAAACCGAGGACGCCCCAGTCCCATCCGCCGAACCCGGGGGCCGACTGGATCGCACCGCTGACCCGGTCAGCGGGGACACTGTCAAAGCGACGGAACCGCGCGGCACCGCTGGGTCGTTCGTCCTGGAATTCGTGGGCCGCAGCGACTTCCAGGTCAAACTGCGCGGCATGCGCGTGGAGCCCGGCGAAGTCGACGCCGTGCTGACCACCTGTCCCGGTGTCGAATTCGCGGTGACCGTGGTGCGCGAGGGCGCGTCGGGCCGGGCCATGCTCGCCTCGTACGTGGTGCCGACGCACGCGGCGGCCGAGCTCGACGCCGTGGCGCTGCGGCAGTTCTGCCTGCATCGATTGCCCGCGCACCTGGTGCCGGGCACGATCACGATGCTGGACGCGCTGCCGCTGACCGGCAACGGCAAGGTCGACCGGCAAGCACTGCCCGAGCCGGACACCACGCCCACGACACCCCGGGCGGGAGCATCCGCGGTCGAGCGGGCGCTGAGCGAACTGTTCGCCGAGGTGCTCGGTGTGCCGGAGGTCGGCGCCGAGTCGTCGTTCTTCGCGCTCGGCGGCGACTCGATCCTGTCGATCCAGCTGGTGGCGCGCGGACGGTCCGCCGACCTGGTCTTCTCGGCGCGTGACGTATTCGAGCATCCCACCCCGGCCGGACTGGCCGAGGTCGTCGGCGCGCCGGGGGAGCGGACCGTGCTGGATGAAATGCCCGGCGGCGGTGTGGGTCCGGTGCCGCGGACCCCGATCGTGGACTGGCTCCTGACCCAGCCCGGCTGGCAGCGGTTCGCGCAGACGATGGTGCTGGCGCTGCCGGATGACGTCGACCGCGCCCGCCTGACGCGCACGCTGCAAGCGATCATCGACCACCACGACATGCTCCGCGTGCGGGTCGTCGACGGTGATCAGCTCGAGGTCACCTCGCCCTCGACGATCGACGCGGCCGAGATCGTCGACCACGTCGTTTGCGCCACAGCCGAGGCGATCGACCCCGCCACCATCGCAAGGGCGACAGCGGCGACGGTCGACCGGCTCGACCCCGGCGCCGGGATCGCGCTCGCCGCCACCTGGCTCGACCCCGGCGGTCGTCCTGGCGGTCGCCTCGTGCTCGCCGCGCATCACCTCGCCGTCGACGCCGTGTCCTGGCGCATCCTGATCGCCGACCTGATGGCAGCCTGGGCCGCGGTGTCCGAGGGCGCGGCCCCGCAGCTGCCGCCGGTCGGCACCTCCCTGCGTACCTGGGCGCACGCGCTCCACACCGCCGCGAGCGCCACGGAATGGACCGACGAGCTCGACTACTGGCGCGGGGTGCTCGCCACCGCACAGCCGCTCCTCGGCGCTCGCCCGCTCGATCCGGCCCGCGACGTCGGATCAGCCGTCGACCGCATCGAGATCCGGATTCCCGCGCAGACCAGCGCCCCGCTGTTCAGACACCTGCCGACCGCGCTGCGCTGCGGCATCGAGGAGGCGCTGCTCGCCGCCCTGATCGCGGCGCTGACCGAGCACCGCGGCGCGCCGGGAGCCACGCCGCTCATGCTGGAGCGGCACGGTCGCGACGAGACCGTCGTCCCCGGCGCCGACCTGTCGCGCACCGTCGGCTGGTTCACCAGTCAGTTCCCGATCGCACTCGACCTCGGCGCCGACCCCGAGCCGCTGTCCGCGGTCGCCGCGGTGAAGGAGCAGCTGCGCGCGGTGCCGCACGGCGGCTTCGGCTTCGGCCTGCTGCGCCACCTCGGCTCCGACGACCGGCTGCGGTCCGCGGACGCCCCGCAGGTCGGGTTCAACTACCTGGGCCAGATCGCGGGCACCGACGCGGGCATCCCGTGGGTACCGGTCGAACTGACGCACCAGCTCGGCGGTGCGGTCGATGCCGAGCTGCCCGCGTCGGCGGTCATCGCCGTCGACGCGATGACCATCGACGAGCCCGATGGGCCCGTGGTGCACGCGGTGTGGCGGTTCCCCTCCGAGGTCATCACCCGCGACGAGGTGGAACATATTGCACAGCAATGGGTCTCGACACTCGAGACCATCGCGCGCGCCGTCGCCGAGCCTGGTGCGGGCGGACTGACGCCGTCGGACATCGCACTGGTGCCGGTCACCGCGACGCAGCTCACCGAGTGGCGGCGCCGCTACCACGACATCGAGGACGTCTGGCCGCTCGCGCCGCTACAGCAGGGCCTGCTGTTCCACACCCGGCTCGCCGCCGGGCACGCCGACAAATACGCCGTGCAAGCCGTCTTCGAACTCGACGGCGAGGTAGATCTCGCTCGCCTCGAATCCGCCGCGACGACGCTCGCGCGCAGGCACCCCGCGTTACGCACCGCCTTCGTGACGACCGCGGACACGGCGGCACAGCTCGTGCTGGACGAGGTCACCGTGCCGTGGCAGGTGATCGAGGCCGACCCGGCCGACTGCGCCGCGATCGCCGCGCGCGAGCTGGCCCGCCCGTTCGACCCCGAACAGCCGCCGCTGCTGCGCTTCCTGTGCGTGCGCTGCGGCCCGCGCGACGTCCGCCTGATCATCACCAACCATCATCTGGTGCTCGACGGCTGGTCGATGCCGGTGCTGCTGGGTGAATTGCTCGCGCTGTACGACACCGAGGACGTCGACCTCGGCGAACCGGTGTCGTACCTGCGGTATCTGGAGTGGCTGGGCCGCCAGGACGCGGCAGGCGCACGCGCGGCCTGGTCGGCGGCGCTGGCCGGGCTGACCGGTCCCACGCTGATCACGGCGGTCCGCGCCCCACTCGACCGCGATGGTGAACCCGGCGAGCTGCGCAGGGAGGTGCCGCTGGCGCAGGACATCGCCGCCGCGCTCACCCGGCACCGCACCGAACGCGGCGTCACCATGAACACGGTCGTGCAGACCGCGTGGGCGCTGCTGCTGGCCGAACTGACCGGGCACACCGACGTCGTCTTCGGCGCCACCGTGTCCGGTCGTCCGCCGGACCTGCCCGGAGCGGAACGGATCGTCGGGATGCTGGTCAACACCGTTCCGGTCCGGATCGGCCTGGTCCCGGACGAGCCCGTCGGCGAACTGCTGGCCCGCGTCCAGCGCGAGCAGGGTGTTCTCGTGGACCGGAACATCTTGGGAATCAACGAGATCCAGGCGCTCGCCGGGGTCGGTCCGCTGTTCGACACCAGCATGGTCTTCGAGTCGTATCCGATGGACGTCGAGGCACTGCGGTCGGCCTCCGAGCACGCGCGCCTGCGGATCCGCGACTTCCACGGCCGCGACGGCACGCACTATCCGCTGTGCCTGTCCGCGGAGGCACGCGAGGGACTGCGGCTCCACCTCACCTGCTCGGACCGGTACTTCGACGACGCCGAGGCCACCGTGCTGGCGAATCGGCTGGCCCGCATCGTCGCCCGGCTCGCGGATCCGGCACTGCCGGTAGCCGCGGTGCGTGGCGTCGACGGGGCCGAGGTCGTCCGGACCGCGCCGCCGTCGGTGCGTCTGCTGCCCGAGCTGCTCACCGCGGGGGTGCGCACCGGCGCGATCGCCGTCGTCGGGGACGGCGTGGAGCTCGGATACACCGAGCTCGACGAGCGGTCGAATCGACTGGCGCACACCCTGATCGCCGCGGGCGCGGGCCCCGACGGCGCCGTGCTGATCGCCGCGCCACGCTCACCGGAATGGCTGCTCGCCGCGTGGGCGATCGCCAAGTCCGGTGCGGCGTTCGTCCCGATCGACATCGACCATCCGGCCGAGCGCGTCGCCACCGTCGCGCACGACTGCCGTGCCCGCCTCGGCATTACGATCGCCGCGCACCGGAAGACGTTGCCCGACACCGTGTCCTGGCTGGTCATCGATGACGAGCCCGCGGCGGACAGAGTGGCGGCCCGCTCCGCGGGACCGGTGACCGACGCCGAACGGGTCCGTCCCCTGCACCCGGGGCATCCCGCCTACCTGATCTACACCTCCGGCTCGACCGGTGCCCCCAAGGGCGTGATGGTGACCCACGCCGGTCTCAGCGGACTGGTCGACGGCGTCTCCGAACGCCTGCGCCCCGCGCCCGGCGACCGCCTCCTGCTGTGCATGAACCCGGCCTTCGACGCCTCGATCCTGGTGTGGCTGACCGGGTTCCACACCGGTGCCACGCTGGTGGTCGCGCCGTCGCGGGCCACGGCGGGCGAACCGCTCGCCGAGGTCGTCGCCACCAACGCGGTCACCCACCTGGTCGCGCCGCCCGCGGTCCTCACCACCTTGCCCACCGTCGCCGTCGCCGGGGTGCGCACGATCGTGACCGGCGGCGAAGCCTGCCCGCCCGAGCTGGTCGCGCGACTGAGCGACGGACGGACGATGCTCAACTCCTACGGTCCGGCCGAGTCGACCGTGGCGGTGACAGTGAGCGCCCCGCTGGTCAAGGACGACGCGGACGAGCTCGGTGCGCCGCTGCCGGGGTGCGGCCTCGCGGTCCTGGACCGGTGGCTGCGTCCCGTGCCGCCCGGCGCGGTCGGCGAGCTGTATCTGATGGGCCCCGGCCTGGCTCGCGGATACGCTGGCGCGGTCGCGCGCACCGCGGAACGCTTCGTGGCCAACCCGTTCGGCGCTCCCGGCGAGCGCATGTACCGCACCGGCGACCTGGTGCGCCGGACATCGACGACCCGCCTGAGTTACGTCGGGCGCAACGATTCCCAGACCAAGCTGCACGGAATCCGGGTGGAGCCGGGCGAAGTCGACGCGGCGCTGCTCGCGGCTCCCGGTGTCGCGCTGGCCGTCACCGTGCCGCGGCGCGGTCCGAAGGGCGAGCAGACCCTGGCGTCGTACGCCGCCCCCGTCGACGGTGTCGAGCTGACCCCGACCGCGCTGCGCGAGTTCCTGGTGCGGCGGCTGCCCCGGCACCTGGTGCCCGCGACGGTCACGGTGCTGGACGCGCTGCCGGTCACCGGCAACGGCAAGGTCGATGTGCGCGCCCTGCCCGAACCGCACCACACGGTGGCGCCCTACGTCGCGCCGGTCGGTACGGAACGGCTGGTGGCGCGGGCCTACGCGGCGGTGCTCGAGCACCCCGAGGTCGGCGCGGACGACGACTTCTTCGCCCTCGGCGGCGACTCGCTGTCGGCGACGCGGGTAGCCGCCAGGCTCGGCGCCGAACTCGGCGTCGAGGTGCCGGTGCGGCTGCTGTTCGAAGCGCCGACCGTGCACGGCCTGGCCGCCCGGCTCGACAGCGACACCATGCTCCCCGCCGCGCTCGGCGGCCCGAGCGCGGGTCCGCGCCCCGAACGGATTCCGCTCGCACCCGCGCAACGGCGGATGTGGTTCGTCAACCAGTACGACCCGTCCTCGGGCGCCTACAACGTCCCCGCCGTCCTGCGGCTGACGGGCCGGCTCGACCTCGCCGCGCTGCGGGCGGCACTGACCGATGTGGTGAGCCGCCACGAGGCGCTGCGCACCATGTACCCCGATCACGACGGCATCGGCTACCAGGTCGTCGTCGCACCGGCGGAACTCGGCGGCCATCTCGAGGCGATCGATAGCACCGCCGCCGACCTACCCGCCGCGGTTCTCGCCTGCGTCACCGAGGGGTTCGACGTCGCCGCCGCGGTCCCGCTGCGGGTGCGGCTGTTCCAGCTCGGCCCCGAGGAACACGTGCTGGCCGTGGTGGTCCACCACATCAGCGCCGACGGCTACTCGATGGGCACGCTGGCACGCGACGTGATGTCCGCCTACACCGCCCGCGCGGCAGGCACCGCACCCCGGTGGCCGGAGCACGCGGTGCAGTTCGCGGATTACACGCTCTGGCAACGAGATCGGCTCGGCAATGCCGACGAACCGGATTCGCTTGCCGCCCGGCAGCTGGCGTACTGGACCGAAACCCTGGCCGGTTTGCCGGACCGGCTCGAGCTGCCCGCCGACCGGCCGAGGCCCGCCGTCGCGTCGCTGCGCGCGGGCACCGTCGCGCGCACACTGGAACCCGACCTGCGTGCCGGGCTGGAACACCTTGCCGCACAGCGGCACTGCTCGCTGTTCATGGTGTTGCACAGCGCACTCGCCGTGCTCTTCGCCCGGCTCGGCGGCACCCCCGACGTCGCCGTCGGCACCCCGGTCGCCGGCCGCGGTGTCGCCGAACTCGACGATGTGGTCGGCATGTTCGTCAACACCGTCGTGCTGCGCACCGAGGTGCCCGCCGCGCTGCCGTTCACCGACCTGCTCGACCGCGTGCGCCGCACCGACCTCGACGCCTTCGCCCATGCCGAGGTCCCCTTCGAACAACTCGTCGACCTGCTCGAACCCACTCGCTCGGCGGCGCGGCACCCGCTGATCCAGGCCATGCTGGTCTTCCAGAATCTCGGCCACACCGAGATCGCCCTGCCCGGCCTCCACGTCGAGGCGGTGGACCTGGACCAGCAGAGCCTGCGGTTCGACCTCAGCGTCACGGTAGGCGACGACGCCGCGGACGGGCTGTCGGTCCGCTTCGGCTACGCCACCGACCTTTTCGACGCGGACACCGCGGCGGGGTTCGCCGACCGCTGGCTCTCCCTGTTGCGCGCGGTGGTGGCGAATCCCGATGTGCCGGTGGGCGATATCGATCTGCTCGCCCCACCCGAGCACGCGGCACTGCCCGGCACGGCACTACCCGCCGTCACCGCACCCGCCGTCCTCCCCGACCTGCTGGCCACCGCCGTCACCACGAACCCGAACGGCATCGCGATCATCGACGGGTCGACCAGGCTCACCTACCGCGAACTCGACGAACGCTCGAACCGACTGGCCCGCACGCTGATCCAAGCCGGAGCAGGCCCGGAGAACCTGATCGTCATCGCCATCCGCCGCAGCGCCGAACAGATCCTCGCGGTCTGGGCCGTAGCCAAAACCGGCGCCGCGTTCGTCCCGGTCGACCCCGCCTACCCCGCCGAACGCATCGCCCAAATCCTGACCGACTCCGGTGCATCCCTCGGCATCACCACCACCGAGGCCGAATCGATCCGCCCGTGGACCGACGCCGAGCGTCCCGATGCCACACCTGCGCATGCCGGGCGTGTAGATGCCAGGCATGCGGGTGCCGAGCTCGGGGATGCCGCGCCTACGGATGCCGGGCCTGGCGATACCGGGCCTGCGGGTGCTGGACCTGCGGATGCCGGGCAGGCGGACACCGCGCTTGGCGATGCCCCCGCGGTCGGTGCGGTGCAGGCCGACACCGCGCCTCCGGACAACCGGTGCGTGCGCTGGTTGCTGCTCGACGATCCAGCCTTCACCACGCACTCCGCCACCTCGGACGCGCCGATCGATCCCGGCGAACGCCACGCGACACCGCAACTCGCGCACCCGGCGTATGTCATCTTCACCTCCGGGTCGACCGGCCGCCCCAAGGGTGTGGTGGTCACGCACGCCGGACTGGCGAACCTGGTTGCCGCGCAACGGGAACGGCTGGGCACCACGAGCGAATCGCGGGTGCTGCACGTCGCCTCGCCCAGCTTCGACGCCGCGGTGCTGGAACTGCTGATGGCCGCGGGCGCGGGCGCAACGCTGGTGGTCGCGGGACCGACCGCGTTCGGCGGTGCGGAACTGGGCGAGCTGCTCGCCCGCGAACGGGTCACCCACATCGCGCTCACCCCGTCGGCACTCGCCTCGGTGGACACCGTGGCACACGACGACCTGCGGGCGATCATCACCGGCGGCGAACCGTGCCCGCCGGAACTGGTGCAGCGGTGGGCCGCGCCGGGTCGCGTGCACTTCAACGACTACGGCCCCACCGAGGCCACCATCTGGGCAACCGGGGCGGGCCCGCTCGTTCCCGGTGCCGAGATCACCATCGGCACAGCCGTTCCCGGCCTGGCCGCGCTCGTGCTCGACGAGCGACTTCACCCCGTACCCGACGGCGTCGCGGGCGAACTGTATCTGGCCGGACCCGCACTCGCCCGCGGCTACCACGGTCGCCCCGACCTCACCACCGCGCGTTTCGTCGCCGACCCGTACGGCACACCGGGCGAGCGGATGTATCGCACCGGCGATCTCGTGCGCAGGCGCGCGCAGGGCCTCGAGTACCTGGGCCGCTCCGACCTGCAGGTGAAGCTGCGTGGTCTGCGCATCGAACCGGGTGAGATCGAAGCGGCATTCACCGCCGATCCCGCGGTGCACCAGGCCGTGGTCACCGTCCACACCGATGCCGCGCTCGGCGAACTGCTCGTCGCCTATCTGGTGCCGGAGGCAACGGCCGAGTTCGACCTCGATACGGTGAAAGAATCGCTGGCGCAGCGGCTTCCGTCCTATATGGTGCCCACCGCGATCGTCGTCCTGGACGCCCTTCCGCGCACCGACAACGGCAAACTCGACCGCCGCGCGCTGCCCGCCCCCGATATCAGGTCCGGCCGGTTCCGGGCCCCCGTCACCCCGACCGAACGGACGGTGGCAGACACCTTCGCCGAGCTGCTCGGCGTCCCGAAAGTCGGCCTGGACGACAACTTCTTCGCCCTCGGCGGCAACTCCCTGACCGCGACCAGGATCGCGGCACGCCTCGGCGCCGCCCTCGACGCCCGCATCCCGGTCCGCGTGGTCTTCGACGCGCCGACCGTGGCAGAACTGGCCGCCGCGTTGCGCACCGCGGCCACCCCACCCGGCCCCCGACCCGGCCCCCGCCGACGCCCCGAAAGGATCCCGCTCTCGGCAGCGCAGCGGCGCATGTGGTTCCTCAACCGGTACGACCCCACCTCGCCCGCCCACAATGTGCCGATCGCACTGGCGGTCGAGGGCGACCTCGACGTGGCGGCGCTGCAAGCCGCGCTGATGGATGTGGTGGCCCGCCACGAATCCCTGCGCACCGTGTACCCGGTCGACGCCGACGGTGAGCCGTACCAGGACGTCCGTGCCGTCGCCGAGGCGTCCGTGCCGATCCGGGTCACCCCGATCGAGCCGGAACAGGTCAGGGGCCGGGTCGCCACCGAGATCGGGCAGGGATTCGACCTCACCACCGAACTACCCTTGCGCGCCCAGCTGTTCCGGATCGATCACGACCGCTGGGTGCTGGTGGCGACCCTGCACCACATCGCCTCCGACGGCTGGTCGGTCGCGCCGCTGACCCGCGACATGCTGGTGGCCTACGCGACCCGCCGGTCGGGCGCGGCGCCCACCTGGACGCCACTGCCGCTGCAATACCCCGACTACGCGCTGTGGCAGCACGAACTACTCGGCGACGAGGACGATCCCGGCAGCGTCTCGCACCGGCAACTGGATTACTGGCGCACCACGCTCGCCGGACTGCCCGAGGTCTCGACGCTGCCCAGCGATCATCCGCGTCCCGCGGTGCTCACCCACCGTGCGGGACTGACGGAATTCGACATCGACCCCACGATCCAGGTGCGGCTGCGCGAACTGGCCCGGTGGCATGGTGTCAGCGTGTTCATGATGGCTCACGCCGTGTTGGCGGTGCTGCTGGCCAGGCTGTCGGACACCACCGAGGTGGCCATCGGCTCGGTCATCGCGGGCCGCGGTGACGGCGATCTCGACGACCTCGTCGGCATGTTCGTCAACACGCTGGTGCTGCGCAGCCACGTCCACCCCGAGGCCACCTTCGACACCCTGCTCGCCGCGACCAAGGACGGCGACCTCGACGCGTTCGGCAACGCCGACATCCCCTTCGAACGGCTGGTCGAGGTGATGGCACCCACCCGATCCACCTCCTACCACCCGCTGTTCCAGGTGCTGCTCGTCTTCCAGAACTTCGATCGCGAGGCGGTGGCACTACCAGGCCTGCGGGTCGACCCGCTCGACATGCCGCCGGTCGGCGCGAAATTCGACCTCGAGTGGATGCTGGCCGAGAACTTCGGCCCCGACGGCACGCCCGCCGGTATGTCCGGGACGCTCACCTTCTCCCGCGACCTGTTCGAGGACACCACCGCGCGGACACTGGCGCACCGGTTCGTCGACCTGCTCGACGCGCTCACCGCCGACCCGGGCCGCGTCCTCGGCGAACTCGACGTCACCGCGCCGCCGGGAACCATCGCGCATCCCGTCGTACGCGCGCCGGAACACCGCACCGACCTGCCCTATCGGCCGCCGGTCACCCCCGTCGAGACGGCTGTCGTCGCCGCGTTCGAGTCCGTCCTCGGCGTCGAGCGGATCGGCTTGGACGACAACTTCTTCGAACTCGGCGGCACCTCCATGATCGCGGTCCGGCTGGTCGCCCAGCTCCGTGACCGGCTCGATGTCGCGATGCCGGTGCAGTGGATGTTCGGCGACCCGACGCCCGGCGCGCTCGCCCAGCGCATCACCACCGGGGACGCGGTCGACCCGGCCCTGCGGACCCTGGTGCCGCTGCGCGCGGGCGGCACCGGTCCCGCGCTGTTCTGCGTGCACCCCGCGATCGGCGTGGCCTGGTGCTACGCGGGCCTGCCCGGCCACCTCGATCCCGGTTTCCCGGTCTACGGCCTGCAATCGCCCGGTATCGCGACCGAGCAACCCGATCGGCCGCTGCGGGACCGGGTCGCCCGCTACGCCGACGAGATCCAGGCGATCCAGCCCGCCGGACCGTACCGGCTGCTCGGCTACTCCGCGGGCGGGCCGATCGCGCACGCCATCGCGGTCGAACTCCAGCACCGCGGCGCCGAGGTCGACGCGCTGACCATCCTCGACGGCCGCGCCGATGTCGACCCGGCCGGTGCCGCCGAACTGCCGTCGCCGGAGGTGCTGCTCGCCGAGTTCGGCGGCATCGACTCGGCGCTGCTCGACGGCGACCGGTCGGCCGAACACGCCGCCGAACTCTTGCGCGCCGGTGCCGCCGGCGCTGCTCCCGATCGAATCGCGCCGCCAGCGTCGTCGGCCGATTCCGCGGCGGATCGGTACACCGCCGCACCGCTGCCCGGCGTCGACAATGACGTCGACGCCGGCACCGGTAACCCGATGCCGGGTCTGCTCGGCGCGCTCACCGCGGCGGATCTACAGCGGCTCTACGCCGACTACCAGCAGATCGTGCGCGAGGCGGCCGAGTACGAACCCGGGATCTTCGACGGTGATCTGCTGTTCTTCAGCAGCACCACCGCCCGCCCCGGCTACCAAGCCAACGCCGACACCTGGCGCCCCTACGTCAGCGGCGAGATCATCGACAACCGGACCGGCCACGAACACAACCGGCTCACCGGCCCGGACGCGTTCGCTGTGATCGGCCCGATCCTGGCTCGCTATCTGCGCGGTTAAGCCACCAGGTCGGCGTATTCGCGGTGCTCGGCGACGTACTTCTCGACGTACCAGCAGGTCGGGATGATGTGGTAGCCGTTGGCGCGGGAATCACGCAGGGCGTACTCGACGACCTCGGCCGCGACCCCACGGCCACGGAATTCGGGGAAGGTCATGGTGTGGTGGAAGTCGCGGACCTTCGGATCCTCGCGTTCGGCGTAGTCGGCGTAGCCGGCGAGGACGTCGTCGAGGTAGATCTCGAAACGAGTGTCGGCGACGTTGTGCTCGAGCCTGGTGGTCATACCGGATGCTAACCCGGCGGCCAGGCCCGATGTTCCACTAGATGACCGCGCCGGGATTGAGGATGCCCTCCGGGTCGAGAGCGTCCTTGATGCGGCGGGTCAGCGCCATGACCTCGGGGCCGACCTGGTCGGGCAGCCACGCCTTCTTCAAACGCCCGACGCCGTGCTCGCCGGTGATCGTGCCGCCGAGCGCGATGGCCAGGTCCATGATCTCGCCGAACGCGCGGTGCGCGCGGGCGGTGTTGTCGGGGTCGGTGGGGTCGTGCACGATCAGCGGGTGGGTGTTGCCGTCGCCCGCGTGCGCGATCAGCGACACCAGCACGTCGTTGCGTTCCCCGATGGCGGTGATGCCGGTGATCAGGTCACCGAGCCGGGGCAGCGGCACGCCGACGTCCTCGAGCAGCAGCGGCCCGATCCGTTCCACCGCGGGAATCGCGAATCGCCGTGCGGCGGTGAAGGCTTCGCCCTCGGCGGGATCCTCGGTATCGAAAACCTCGGTCGCCCCGGCCTTCTCACACAGCGACACCATCAGCTTCGCCTCGTGCGCGGCGAACTCGCCCGGCGCGTCGGAACGGGCGACCAGCAGCGCGGCGGCGGTGCGGTCAAGCCCCATCCGCATCTCGTCCTCGACGGCGTTGATCGCCACCGTGTCCATGAATTCGAGCATGGCGGGACGCAAGGTCGAGGTGATGGCCAGGATGGCGTCGGTGGCCGCGGTGAGCGAGCCGAAACTCGCGACGACAGTCGCCTGCGGCGGCTGCGCGGGCAGCAGCCGCAGGGTGAGCTCGGTGATCACCCCGAGCGTGCCCTCGCTGCCGACGAACAGCTTGGTCAGCGACAGCCCGGCCGAGTCCTTCAACCGCGGCCCGCCGAGGCGCACCACGGTCCCGTCGGCGAGCACGACCTCCATGCCGAGCACGTAGTCGGTGGTGACGCCGTATTTCACACAGCACAGCCCGCCCGCGTTGGTCGCCGCGTTGCCGCCGATCGAGCACATCTCGAACGAAGACGGATCGGGCGGATACCACAGCCCTTCCGCCGCGACGGCCCGCTTGACCTCGGCGTTGAGCAGCCCTGGCTGCACCACGGCCGTCCGGGTGACCGCGTCGACGCGGATCTCCCGCATCAACTCGGTGCTCAGCACGATCCCGCCGTCCACCGCGGTCGCCCCGCCGGACAACCCCGACCCGGCCCCGCGCGGCACGACGGGCACCCGCCGGTCATGCGCCCACCGGAGGGTGGCGACCACATCCGCGGTACCGCGCGCCCGCACCACCGCGAGCGGCGTCCCCGCGTCGGGATCACGCGCCCAATCCTGCCGGTACCCCGCCAGCAGATCGGGATCGATGACCACCGCCCCCTCGGACACCGCGGAAATCAACGCATCGAGGTCAACCCTGCTCTCGTCCACACGTCAACGCTAACCCGCGCCACCCGCCTCGCGCGGGCACTCGCGATGGTCGATTGAGCACCGCGCTCCGGTGCGGGTATCGGCCGGGAAGCGACCGCCACCCGAGCGTGGTGATCATCTGACCAGTTTCGTGCCGGTGCGATGTGTTGCCGACCGAGTGAATTTCCGCATGACTGTGATCCCGCGCGTTCGGTTGGTGTATACGGCGTCCAACCCGTCACAATGGCCCATAACGGGTGTGATCGACAGCGATTCGCCCGGCGCGTTTCGAATTCCGCTCTACGGTGCGCCCGCTCGCGCATCGCATCAACCGACGCACCGCGTCGCACCGTATTTCGCCGGGAGGGCCGGAAGATGAAGGAACCGCAGGACCGCAGCGCATTGGTCGGGGCCCTGCTGGCCGCCGAGTACGCCGACGCGGGGATCGATCCCGACGCGATGGATCGTGTCCACGCGGGCGTGCACGAGGAATGGCTGTCGGCGCTGGAGGCGACCGGGATGTTCGGTATCCGCGCGCTGGCCGAGATCGCCGCCGAGTGGGCCGCCGATCCGCGCCAGCTGCGCGACGCTCTCCTGTCCGAGGCGGACGAGTTCACCCGCCGACGCTGCCTGGCCACGTGGACCACGCTCGACCGCGGTCCGGCCGAGCCCGCCGCCGCGCAGGCACAGGCTGTCGCCCTGCCGCACTGAGCACCGACTCACCCGTTTGCCGTCCGCTCACCTCGGCGTCATCTCACGCTGGCAGGCTGGCCCCGTGGAGCAGCGCGAGTGTGTCACCGACTCGATGGCCGACCGGTTCACCCGCTGGTGCGAGGCCGTCGTGGCCCGGCTGCCGTTCGGGCTGAACCGGTACGTGCCCGCGACCCTGCTCGGCTTCGCGCTGATCAACAGCTTCACCTTCGGCGTCGACCTGCTGCTGCTGACGCTGCTGCACGAGGCACTCGACCTGCCCGTCTGGCTGTCGATCAGCCTGGCCTACATCGTCGCGTTCGGCCTCGCCTTCCTGCTCAACCGCACCTTCAACTTCCACTCGCACGCCCCGATGGGCAAGCAGGCCGCGGTCTACGCGGTCGTGGTGGGAGTCAACTACCTGGCGTTCATCCTCGGCGTCGGCTCCGGGTTGAGCGCGCTCGGCGTGGAATATCACGTGGCGCGGCTGCTGGCGGGCGCCTGCGAAGCGGTGTACATGTACTGCGCGATGCGCTGGATCGTGTTCCGGCGCAAGCGATCAGCGGATCCGGTCGACGCCGGTCGATGACCGGCCGCGCAGCACCTCGGTCCGATCGCCGTCCACCAGGACGACATCGTCGTCGGTGAGCGCCCAGTGCGCGACGCCCTCGGTTCGGCAGCGCGCCAGCATCTTCGCCGCCTCGCCGTCCGGATCGGTGGACGAGTCGAGATGGACGACCAGCCGCCGATCCACCAATCCCAGTCCGTCCCATCGCGGTTCGACACCGGTGGCGGGCAGCACCTCGGCGGGATCGTCCATCGTCTCCAGCCCGTGCAGATCGGGCCCGAGCAGACAGGCGCCCGCGCTGTAGCCCGCGTAGACCAGTGCGTCCTCGCGCAGCAGCTCAGGCAGCACGGAATCGGCTCCGCTGCGGGCGAATTGGGCCCGCAGCACGAAGGTGTTCCCGCCGCGCACCCACACCATGGCGAACTCGCGCAACCGCCGCTCGAGCTGACCCGGCTGCCCGGCATAGTCGCGCAGGTCGACCACCTCGGGCGAATAGCCGTGCTGCCGTAGCGGGTTCACATCACTGGTGACCGCCGACGACCAGGCGTCGGGCCACGCGTCGAAGGCATTCGGGATCACCGCCACCCGGCCGGGTGTGCCGACGAGCCCGGCGAGCCGGTCGGCGAAGGCGCCGAACCGGTAGGACGCCAGGAACAGCCGCATCAGATGGTGAAGGCCAGGTTCTGCACCAGTCGCTCACCGAGGGCCGTGTCACCCGAGACGGTGACCGCGTCCCGGTGCGCGGCAGCGGTGGTCCGCCCGCCACGCAACCGCGCGAACAACCCGGAGTCCATGCTGATCACGGCGGTCGGTTCGCCCTCGGGCGCGTCGAGCACCGCCCCGCGCCCGTCGACCACCGCGAGGTGGATCTGCCGGGTGACCGGTCCGCTGAGGTCGATGGTGATCCGCGAACCGTCCGGCGCCTTCGCGCCCTTCACCACGGCCCGGCCGAGGCCGAGGGTGAGCTCGGTGAACGCGGTCTCCGCGCGCCCGCCGCCCTCGGGCACCGTGCGGCCGATCCCGTCGGCCAGGTCGAGTTCGTGCATCCAGCAGTCGAACAGCCGCACCCGCATGAACCGCCCGTAGGGAACCTGCCCGACCGGCGACACCGTCGGCGTCTGCCAGGCCTGCTCGTCCATCGCGGCCAGCGCCGCGCGCCTGCGGTCGGTCACCTCGTCGAACAGGGCGAGCAGGCGCTTGCCGGAGAGCGGGCGCAACCGGTCGACCCAGATCTCGTTGAGCACGGCGACCTCGTTGCGCACGTGCGGCAGCGTCCGCACGTCGGTCTTGGGGCGCAACGGGTCATGCGGCGGCGGGGTATCGCCGAGCAGCCACGACTCGGTGCCGATCACGTGGGCGACCACGTCGAACAGTGTCCAGCCGGGCAGGGGGGACGGCTTGCGCCACGACTTCTCGTCGAGGTCGGCGACCAGGATCCCGATGGCCTCCCACTGCTGGGAGAGCAGGTCGGTGAGCTGCTCGCGATCGGGCGTGCGGTCGGTCATCCCTGTGCTCCTTCTGCTTCGCTCTGGTCGAGCGCGGTGATGCCGGCACGGATCGCCGCTGCGGTCGCATTCGGTTCGTGCGGCCTGCGCAGCAGAAAGCCCTTGGCGAAACTGAGTTTGTCACCGTGCTTGCGCGGCACCACGTGCAGGTGGACGTGGCCGACGGTCTGGAAGGCCGCTGTGCCGTCGTTGAGAACGAGATTGGCGCCGTCGCTCGCCAGGCCGCTGCGGCGCAGGGCGCGCGCGAGCCGGTGACCGGTGCGGAAGATCGTCGCACCGAGTTCGGGATCGAGATCGTCGAGTTCGGTGGCGTGCTGTTTGGGAACGACCAGCGTGTGCCCGCGGGTGATCGGCCGGATGTCGAGGAACGCGCACACCGCGTCGTCCTCGTAGACCTTGGTCGCCGGTGCGGCACCGGCCACGATCCGGCAGAAGACGCAGTCGTTCACAGCTCCGACCCTACGGTGTGGCCCAGGTCGCGCAACAGTCCGAACCGTGCACCGGCATGACACGCGTCACGTTCGCCCGCCGAACAGGTCATTCGACCAGGATTCGGACGTCCAGGTAAGTACCCCACTCGCACGTGCGGTCTTGTCCGGCCCTACCTGCGGCGACGAATCTGATCGAGGACGCGAGCTCGCGTCCGCCGGGCGGAAAGGTCGTCAACTTGGCGAAACGGGTCGGCTCTGTCCGATTTCCCAGTGGGCGGTCCAGCTCTCCGATGTGACGGGCATCTCCGCTAGGCTCACCGCGAGCCGAGTACAGTTGCGAGGATTTAAGCCGATATTACTCGTAGGTAACTTCGGCTGACCCCGTTGTTCCCAGGCTCGAAGCCAGCACGAAAAGGAAGTCTGACTAGTGGAGACAACGCACAACGTTGGCGAGGGTTCGCCGCGCGGCGCGCGTGTCGGAGTCGTTCGCGAGTCCGGCGCGGGTGAGCGGCGGGTCGCCTTGGTGCCCAAGATCATCCCCGCCCTGTCCAAGCAGGGTGTCGAGGTGGTCGTGGAAGCCGGTGCCGGCCTCGGTGCCCTCATCCCCGACGCGGCCTATGTCGAGGCGGGCGCGACCATCGGTGATCCGTGGTCGGCCGACGTCGTCGTCAAGGTGGCCCCGCCCAGCGATGCCGAGGTGGGCAAGCTGTCCTCCGGGCAGACCCTGATCGGGTTCCTCGCGCCCCGCAATGCCGAGAACCAGATCGGCGCGCTGAAGTCCGCCGGTGTGCAGGCGTTCGCGGTGGAGGCGATCCCGCGTATCTCGCGCGCTCAGGTGATGGACGCGCTGTCCTCGCAGGCGAATGTGGCCGGTTACAAGGCCGTGCTGCTCGCCGCGTCGGAGTCGACCCGCTTCTTCCCGATGCTGACCACCGCCGCCGGCACCGTGAAGCCCGCCACCGTGCTGGTGCTCGGTGTCGGTGTCGCCGGTCTGCAGGCACTGGCCACGGCCAAGCGTCTTGGTGGCCGCACCACCGGTTACGACGTGCGCCCCGAGGTCGCCGATCAGGTGCGCTCGGTCGGCGCCCAGTGGCTCGACCTCGGCATCGACGCCGCCGGTGAGGGCGGCTATGCCCGCGAGCTCACCGAGGACGAGAAGGCCCAGCAGCAGCAGGCCCTCGAAAACGCCATCAAGGGTTTCGACGTGGTGATCACCACCGCGCTGGTGCCGGGTCGTCCCGCGCCGCGCCTGGTCACCGCCGCCGCCGTCGAGGGCATGAAGCCCGGCAGCGTGATCGTCGACCTGGCCGGTGAGACCGGCGGCAACTGCGAACTCACCGAGCCCGGCGAGGTCGTGGTCAAGCACGAGGTGACCATCGCCTCGCCGCTGAATCTGCCGGCGACCATGCCCGAGCACGCTTCCGAGCTGTACTCCAAGAACATCGCCGCGCTGCTGGAATTGATGCTGGTCGACGGCAAGCTCGCACCCGATTTCGAGGATCAGGTGCTGGCCGATTCCTGCGTGACCCGTGAGGTGGAAGCCTGATGTACACCGAACTTCTCGCGAACATCGCGATCCTGGTGCTGTCCGGATTCGTCGGATTCGCGGTCATCTCCAAGGTTCCCAACACCCTGCACACCCCGCTGATGTCGGGCACCAACGCCATCCACGGCATCGTCGTGCTCGGCGCGCTGGTGACGCTGGGCAACGTCAAGGACCCGTCCCTGCTGGTGCAGGTAATCCTGTTCGTCGCCGTGGTGTTCGGAACGCTGAACGTCATCGGTGGTTTCGTGGTCACCGACCGCATGCTCGGCATGTTCAAGGGCAAGAAGAAGGCGGCCGAGTGATGCACGCAGTCGACAACATGACCTACCTGGTCAACGGCCTCTACATCGTGGCCTTCTCCATGTTCATCTACGGCCTGATGGGCCTGACCGGCCCGAAGACCGCCGTGCGCGGCAACCAGATCGCCGCGGTCGGCATGGGCATCGCCGTGATCGCCACGCTGATCTCGGTGCGCCACGCGGACATGATCAACTGGATCCTGATCGGCGCCGGCCTCGTCGTCGGTGTGGCACTGGGTGTTCCGCCCGCCGTGCGCACCAAGATGACCGAGATGCCGCAGCTGGTCGCCGCGTTCAACGGTGTCGGTGGTGGCACGGTCGCGCTCATCGCGTGGGCCGAGTTCATCGACAGTTCGGGCTTCTCCCAGCTGCACGACGAGCCGACCATCCACATCATCATCGGCTCGCTGTTCGCCGCGGTGATCGGTTCGGTCTCGTTCTGGGGCTCGATCATCGCCTTCGCCAAGCTGCAGGAGATCCTGTCCGGCAAGCCGATCGGCATCGGCCGCCTGCAGCAGCCGCTGAACCTGCTCCTGCTCGCCGGCGCGATCCTCTGCGCCGTGGTGATCGGCCTCGGCGCCGACAACGGCGGCGTCTCGCAACTGTGGATGATCGGCCTGCTCGTCCTCGCCGGCATCCTCGGCCTGATGGTCGTGCTGCCCATCGGTGGCGCGGACATGCCGGTCGTGATCTCGCTGCTCAACGCGCTGACCGGTCTGTCGGCCGCGGCCGCGGGTCTGGCGCTGAACAACACCGCGATGATCGTCGCCGGCATGATCGTCGGCGCGTCCGGCACCATCCTGACCAACCTGATGGCCAAGGCCATGAACCGCTCCATCCCGGCCATCGTCGCCGGTGGTTTCGGTGGTGGCGGCGGCGCGGCCGGTGGCGGCGCCGGTGGCGAGAACAAGCAGGCCAAGGCGACCTCGGCGGCCGACGCCGCGATCCAGATGGCCTACGCCAACCAGGTCATCGTGGTTCCCGGCTACGGTATGGCCGTCGCCCAGGCCCAGCACGCGGTCAAGGAGATGGCCTCCCTGCTCGAGGGCAAGGGTGTCGAGGTCAAGTACGCGATCCACCCGGTCGCAGGCCGCATGCCCGGTCACATGAACGTGCTGCTGGCCGAGGCCGAGGTCTCCTACGACGCCATGAAGGAAATGGACGACATCAACGGCGAATTCGGCCGCACCGATGTGGTCCTGGTCATCGGCGCCAACGACGTCACCAACCCGGCCGCCCGCGACGACAAGTCCAGCCCGATCTACGGCATGCCGGTCCTCAACGTCGATCAGGCCCAGAGCGTCATCGTCCTGAAACGCTCGATGAACTCCGGCTTCGCCGGCATCGACAACCCGCTGTTCTACGCCGACCACACCTCCATGCTGTTCGGCGACGCCAAGAAGTCCGTCGGTGCGGTCACCGAGGAACTGAAGGCACTGTAAAGACGCACGACCAAAGGGGCCCTTGCCGTTCACCACGAACGGCAAGGGCCCCTTGCGTTGTGCCAGCGTCACTCCATGCGCAAGGTCCCCGACCGGCCTGGCCGCCATGCCGGAGGGCGCCCGCCGGAATGAGCTTCGCGATCCGCGATACGGCCTTCCGGGCGACCGGCGTGGCTGTCATCGATCCATGGGAATGACTGCGCTGTCACGGTGCCGCCGAAACGCGATCACCCCGCCCGCCGATTTCCGGCGAACGGGGTGATGGTGGTGCGTGCTTAGGTCACTTGAAACGCTGGGCCAGCAGGTCGAGGGTGGCCATGGCCTCCCGGTAGTCCGGGCGCTTGGCGGTCGCGGGCAGCTCGTAGAGCTGGCCCTTCTGGAAGGCGGGCAGCATGGCCATCGCCGGATCCTGCTTCAGCTGGGCGATGTCGCGGCCGCCGTCGAGCTTGATCACGAACAGCACCGGAGCGTCGACGACGGTGCTCACCAGTTCGGGGCTGAAGGTCACCCAGTCGCCTGCCGCGGCCCGGGGCGGGTTGCCTGCCTTCGCTTCGATCTTGTCGTCGATGGTGATGCCGACGTCGGTGAGCAGCGTGGCCAGCGGGGTGTTCGGGGCGAGCAGGATGGGCTTGCCGTCCGCCTGTGACTGCCACACGGCCGCCGCGCCCTGCGGCAGCTTCAGACCGGACTTCACCTTCGCGACCTTGTCGGTGTACGCGGTGATCATGCCGTCCACCTTCTCGGGACGGTTCACGAAGTCGGCTACCGCCTTCAACTGGTCCTGCCAGTTGGCCAGGTCGGACGCCACCAGCGCGGTGGGGGCGACGGCGGCGAGCTTGTCGTAGTTCTTGATCGTCTGCTGTCCCGGCCAGCCAGGTCCGCCGCCGATGATCAGGTCCGGCTTCTGCGCGGCGATGAACTCCAGGTTCAGGTCGTCACCGGAGGGCACCGCCACGGTGCCCTGCTCCTTGGCGTCCGCGGCCCACGAGGCGGGGAACTCACCGGGCGCGAGCGTGACCCCGAGAATGCGCGGATCGGCGGCTTTCACCTTGGCGTCCAGGTCGAACAGGTAGCCGGCGAGCGCGCCGTTGAGGACCACGATGCGCTGCGGGTCGGCGGGGACGGTGACCGGGCCCTTGGCGGTTTCCACCTGGCGAGTGCCGGTGTCGGCCGCCTGATCGGAGGTGGCGGTGCCGCAGCCCACTGCCGTCGCGGTCACCGCGACGATCAGGAGTGCGACGGCGGCACGCATGCGTGCCGTCATTCGGTGCGCTGACATGGGAGTGTTTTCCTTCTTTCTATCCAGGTGGAAGTTCAGGTGCGGATCGCGGGATCCGCGTCGAGCAGCGCGGCGACCTCGATCCAGCCGGTCGGCATCGCGATGTCGTTGTGGGTGTAAGGAAGTCGCCGGACGACCAGCTGCGCGCCCGCGGCCTGCCAGCCGGTCAGCTGCGCGTGCACGCGTTCGGGTTCGAGGCCGTTGTCCGCGCAGTACAGGGCCATCGGGCCGCTGTAGCTGGGGGACTCGGACCGGGTGACCATGCGCAGCAGCTCGGTCGCGGCATTGCGTACCACCGCCGCCAATTCCGGTGCGTACTCGGCGATCTCGGGCAGCAGCGCGTCCATCCCGGACGGGTCGGCCAGGGTCGCGGCGGCCCGAT
This sequence comes from Nocardia sp. NPDC060259, assembly GCF_042728775.1. Lineage (NCBI taxonomy): Bacteria > Bacillati > Actinomycetota > Actinomycetes > Mycobacteriales > Nocardiaceae > Nocardia > Nocardia sp. NPDC060259. The sequence continues at coordinate 12,996 of NZ_JBHXAY010000065.1, read as the reverse complement.
CGGTCAGGTTCGACAGCGGATGCGAGTCGAGCAGACCCACATAGCCGACCTGCTCGCCCTCGGCCTCCAGGATGGCGGCCATCGCGTGGGCGAGGTTGCCGCCCAGCGAGTAGCCGAGCAGGTGGTACGGGCCCTGCGGCTGGATGCGGCGGACGGCGGCAAGGTAGAACCGGGCCAGCTCGTCGAGCGTGCGTGTCTGCTTGTCCGGCTCGGTGAGCTGGGGCATCTGCAGGCCGATGATCGGTCGTTCGGCGCGCAGCAGCCGGGCCAGTGGAGCGTATTTCCAAGCGGTGCCGCCGATTTGATGGATGCAGAACAGCGGTGAGACCGATCCCTCGGTGCGCAGCTCCAGCACCGGATCGAGGCGGCGGCCCAGACTGGCGAGACCGTCCGTCGGTCTCGGTGCGCTGGGGTCGACCGCGCCGATGCGCGCCGCGAGCGCACGCGGCGTGGTCGCGGAGAAGACGTCGTCGAGGACCACCGGCAGGTCGACGCGGGTCAAGCGGCCGACCAGTCGCACCGCGAGTAGCGAATGCCCGCCCTTGTCGAAGAAGTCGTCGCCCGCGCCGATCTCGGCGACGGACAATACAGCCGCCATCGCCTCGCGAATGGTGTCGAGCAGCCCGCCGTCCAGCGCGGTGGCGCCGGGCTCGGCGTGCGCCGTGCCGACCGCCGCGGGTCCGGGAACAGTTCCCGGGCGCGCATCGACGGCGGTGATCGCCACGGATTCCGGCGCGGGCAGCTCCTGCCGGGCGATCTTCTCGGTCGCGGTGCGCGGAATGTGATCCAGCACCACGAAGACGGCGGGAATCATGTACGCGGGCAGCGCCGTTCGCAGCTGCTCGCGCACCGCGCCGGTGTCGAGCGTGATTCCGGACTTGGCGATGAGATAGGCGACCAGGCGCTGGTCACCGGGTGTGTCCTCGCGCAGCAGCACCACCGCGTGAGCCACACCGGCACACGTGAGCAGGGCCGATTCGATGTCGCCCAGTTCGATGCGCTGGCCGCGCAGCTTCACCTGGCTGTCGGTGCGGCCGACGTACTCGAGTTCACCGTGCGGATTCAGTATCACCAGATCGCCGGTGCGGTACATCCTTTCGCCGTTCCCGAACGGGTCGGCGACGAAGGCGGCGGCGCTCAGATCAGGACGGGCCAGATAGCCGCGCGCCAGCCGGACACCGGTCATGTAAAGCTCGCCGATGGTTCCCTCGGGGACCGGCCGCAGCTGGTCGTCGAGGATGCGGACGGCATCGGCGGGTGCGCCGACCGGGACCGACGCGGTGTCGGCATCGACGGTCTCGTGGAAGGTGAAGCCGATCGCGGCCTCGGTGGGACCGTAGAAGTTGTAGACGGCGGTTCCGGTCAGTGCGCGCATGCGGTGCGCCGTCGCGGGCGGCAGCACCTCACCGCCGGTGAGGACACAGCGCAGTTCCGCGCACCCCGACAGGTCGGCCTCCTCGGCGAGCACGGTCAGCATGGAGGTCGTCATCCACATCGCGGTCACCCGCTCCGCGCTCATGAGCCGCGCCTGATAGTAGGGATCGCGGTGACCGCCGGGCCGGGTCAGCACGATCCGGGCGCCGACATGCAGCGGCAGGAACATCTCCATGAGCGAGGCGTCGAAGATCGGCGGCGTGCGGAAGAGCATCGTGTCGCCAGGACCGAATCGGCATTCGCGTTGCAGCCACTCGAACGTGGAGATGATCGCGGCGTGCGAGAGGCTCACGCCCTTGGGCACACCGGTGGAGCCGGAGGTGAACAGCAGGCACGCGGTGTTGGCGGGGCGCAGCGGCGCGCGCCGGTCGGCATCGGTGAGCTCCGCATCGGCGAATCCGCTGGTGTCCGCGTCGTCCAGCGAGTGCAGAACCAGGGCGGGAGCGGCAGTGTCGAGTATCTTCTCGACGCGCTGCGCGGGCTGCTCCGGGTCCACCGGAAGGTATACGCCACCGGCTCGGCAGACGGCGTGTGCCGTGACGACCGAATCGATGGTGCGCGGCATGGCAACGGCCACCACGGTTTCGGGTCCGACGCCGCGCGAGATGAGCCATCGGGCCAGGCGATTCGCCCTGGCATCGAATTCCCGGAAGTCGATCGTGACGCCCTCGGCCGTAATGGCCGGTGCCGTGGGATCGACGGGGGTGCTCCACTCGGCCAAGGTCGCACCGCGCGGGTCCGGCTGTGCCGTGGTCGGCGCGGTAGTCGGCGTCGGCGAAACGGCAGTGGACGGCGCGAGCGGCTCGAGGAAGGCCTCGGGGCGGACTTCTGCCGTGGCGGTGATGGCTGCCAGGATCACGCCGATTCGATCGGAGATCCGGGCGAGCGTGGTGTCGTGGACGGCGGCGCGGTCGTACCAGATCACCAGTTCCAGTCGGTCACCAGGCGGGGCAATCAAGGTCATCGGATAGTGCGTGTTGCCGTGGTTGTGGAACTCGCCGCGGCGCAGCTCGTGCGACTCCGGCTGCCCGGCACCGGAATTCGGGAAATTCTCGAAGGCGACCAGGGTGTCGAAGAGGGTACCGATGCCCGCGATCCGTTCGATCTCCGCGAGTCCCGCGTAGTCGAACTCCTGCATGGCGAACTGGTTTTCCTGCAGGTCGGCCCACTGTTCGAGCAGCGTGCGATCCGCGTCGAACGCGCAGCGCACCGGCACGGTGTTGGCGAACAGTCCGACCATGCCCGCCACGCCAGGCAGTTCGGCGGGCCGACCGGAGACGGTCGCGCCGAACGCGACGTCGGTGCGTCCGGTGAGCGCGGCGAGCACCAGCGCCCAGGTGCCCTGCACCAGGGTGTTCATCGTCAGGCCGCGACGGCGGCCGAGCTCGGCCAGCGCCGTGGACAGCGATTCGGGTAGCGGAACCTGCCACTGCCGGAACTCACGCTCGCGGGAGGTCTCGGTGCGCACCAGCGTCGGCTCTGCGAATCCGGCCAGTCGCCGCGACCAGGCCGCGCGGACGCCCGCGCGGTCACGGGTGCCGATCCAGGCCAGGTAGTCGCTGTAGGAGGCGGGCGAGGGCAGCTCGTCGCCGTGGTAGGCGGCCAGCACCTCGCGCAACACGATCGGGGTCGACCAGCCGTCGATCACCAGGTGATGGGTATTGAGCACGAGGCGGTGCGCGTCACCCGGCATGCGAATCAACGTGGCGCGCAACATCGGTGACCGGTCAACCGTGAACCGGTGCCGGGTCGCTTCGGTTTCCAGCCGGTCGGCGGCGGCCCGCGCGGCGCGCAGCGGCAACCCGGACAGATCGACCTCACGCCACGGCATGCCGACTGCCCGGGGGACCGCCTGCACGGGCTGGTCGAGGCCCTCGTAGTGGAAGGCCGCGGCCATGGTCGGGTGCCTGCCGACGACGGTGTCGAAAGCCGCCGACAACCGTGGACCGTCCAGTGGCCCGTGCAGGTCGACGCGGGCGCTCAGGGTGTAGACATCGTCGGCGCCATCGCGAATCGCGTGGAACAGCAGCCCCTCCTGCAAGGGCGACAGCGGCAGCAGCTCGGCCAGCGGGCCGTGCGCGGCTTCCAGCGCGTCGATGGTCTCCTGGGCGACGGAGATGCCGGGGGCGTCCGACGGCGTGAGCCCGCCGGGGAACAGCACCGCGTGCGCGGCGAACGCCTCCAGCGCGAATGCGAAGTGCCGCTGGATTTCCGCGACCTGGTGCGCACCGAGAATCCGGCTCGCCGCGGTCCACTCCACGGCGAGCCGGGGAGCACCCGGCTGCCCGGTGGTTGGCTCGTGCACGAAGACGTTGAGCGAAAGCACTTCCGTGAGCGCCTTTTCCGGCGGCTCGGTCACCGCGAACGGGTCGTGTTCGGGCAGGCTCCAGCCGAGGGCACTACCGCCGCCGAAGCGGCCGAGGTAGTTGAGCAGCACCTCGGGTGCGCGCCGCCCGGTGAATCGCGCCGCGGTCTCCGGATCGAGCCTGCGCAGCACGCCGTACCCGACCCCGTTGCCGGGGACGGCCCGCTTGGCCTCCTTGACCGCCCGCAGCAGCCGTCCGGCCACCGCGCCACCGGCCAGGGCATCGGCGAGCCCGTCCGGGTCGTCGATGCCGGTCGCCGGTGTCCACACCGGGAACTCGCTGGTGAACCAGCCGACGGTGCCGGCGAAATCGGTATCGGCACGCAGGGCTTCGCGCCCGTGCCCCTCGACCGTGACAGGCCTGCCTGCCTCGAGCGCCTCACCCCGCTCGTGCCGCCAGGCGTTGAGGGCCAGCATGAGAGCCGCGAGCAACACCTCGTCGGTCTTGGCCCGATAGGCCGCGGGAAGTGTGGTGAGCAGCGCTTCGGAAACCGCCGCATCGGCGAAAGTCTGTGTCCGGTCCGCGCTCTCGACGAGATCAACGGCATGGTCGAGCGGTCGTTCCCCGAGGGTCGCGACCGCGCCGTCGCCGAGCGCGCCTTCCCAGTGCGCCAGTTCCGGGCGATGATCGCCCGCAGTGCCCGCCTCGGCGAGCAGGGTGGCGAACCGCCGCCACGAACTCCCCTTGGCCGACAGTCGCACCGGACGTCCGTCCCGTGCCGCCGCGCATGCCTCGTACAGCTCGGGCACCAGGATGCGCCACGAAACACCGTCCACCACCAGGTGGTTGGCCACCAGGACCAACCGATCGGCAACCTCCGGTGCGGTGCGCACCAGCGCCGCGCGTATCTCGACACCCGCAGCGGGATCCAATTCCGCGGCCAGTCCGGTCGCCACCGACTCGATCAGCGCATGGCTCGGACGTGGCGCGTCGAACGACAGCTCGCGGACCAGGTCCGAGGCTCGCACCGTACCGGTGCCCGCGATTTCCAGCCGGTCCGATTCGTGGAGGATCAGGCGCAGGGCATCGTGGCGGTCGAGCAGGGTTTGCAGGCCGGTGGTCAGGTGGTCGAGTGTGAGGTCTTCGTTCAGGGTCAGGGCGGTCCATTGGGCGTAGCCGGCGATGGCCGAGCGGGTCGGGTTCGGCTCGAGCAGTGCGCCCACCATGGGCGGGGCCGGGACGGCGCCGGTCGCCTCGTCCGGGGCCGGGGTGTCGGCCTGTCGGTCGACGACCTGGGACGCGGCGGCGATGGAGGCCAGATCGCGTTGAGCCAGCAGTGTTTTCGGCTGGACTTCCCAGCCGAGTGCGCGCAGGCGGCTGCTCACGCCGATCGCGGTGATGCTGTCGCCGCCGAGTCCGAAGAAGTCGTCGGTGGCGTTGACCTGGGGCACGCCGAGGACGTCGGCGACCACACCGCACAGTGCCCGTTCCTGCTCGGTGCGGGGCGGCCGTCCGGTCGAGGTCAGCTGAGGTGCGGGTAGGGCCGCGCGGTCGAGTTTGCCGTTGACGGTGGCCGGCAGGGCGTCGAGCACTACGAGCGCCGAGGGCACCAGGTGATCGGGCACCAGGGTGGTCAACCGGTGGCGCAACTGGTCGGCGTCGAGGGTGCGGCCCGCCTCGGGGACCAGGTAGCCGACCAATCGGGTGCTGTCGCCGGACCTGCGGATGGTGGCGGCCGCGGCGGCCACGCCGGGCAGTGCGCCGAGCGACGCTTCGACCTCGCCCAGTTCCACGCGATAGCCGCGCACCTTGATCTGCTGGTCGGCGCGGCCGAGGTAGTCGTAGCCGTGCCCGGGTAGCCAACGCGCGCGGTCGCCGGTGCGGTACATGCGCTCGCCCGCCGCGAACGGATCGGCGACGAACCGCTCGGCGGTCACGGCGACGCGTCCGAGGTAGCCGCGGGCCAATTGCGGTCCGGCCAAATACAGTTCGCCGATCTCGCCATCGGGGACGAGTTGCAGCGCACCGTCGAGCAGATAGGCACGGGTACCGGCGAGCGGACCGCCCACGTGCGGTCGCGCGCCGGCCACCGGCGCGCTGAGCGCGTCGACGGTGGCCTCCGTCGGGCCGTACATATTGCGGGCGGCCACCTTCGACGCGACGATGACCGACCACAGGGCGGGTGGGGTCGCCTCGCCACCGAGCAGCAGCAGCTCGGGACGGTGCGCGCTGCCGAGCAGCCCGTTGTCGATCAGGGCGGTCGCCATCGACGGAGTGGTGTCGACGACATCGATGTGATCGGCTCCGAACGCGGCGACCTGCGCGGCGGCGTCCTTCTGAATGTCGGTGTCGTACAGATGGATCCGGTGCCCGCACCACAGCCACAGCAGCTGGTCCAATGCGGCGTCGAAGGCGAAGGAGTAGGTGTGCGCGATGTGCAGCTGCCGCCCGCCCGCGCGCTCGGCGGTGTCGGCGTAGACGGTCGACCGGTGGTGGTGCAGCAGCTGGGCCATCGCTCCGCAGGAGATCTGCACGCCCTTGGGCTTTCCGGTGGACCCCGAGGTGTACACGACGTAGGCCAGATGCGCGGCCGAGCGCGGGGCGGCGAGTTCGGCGGCGGTCAGTGGGCCGCTCGCGAAGCCCACCATGGCCTCCCGAATCCCGCTGTCCGACAGTCGGATCAACGCACCGGTTCCATGCGCACGCTCGGCGTCACTCGGCGTGGCCGACCGATCTGCGGACACCACGTCCGCAGGCTCGTCGGCGAGCGGGATCAACGCCTCGGATGAAGTGGCGGGCGCCTCGTTCGCGCCCTTGTCGGTGATCGGGTTCAGCGGACGATCGGTGGGCTCGACGTCCGTGGCACTGTCGGTGATCAGCGACTCGCATCGGTCGGCAAACACCGTGTTCGCGACCGCGTCGTCGGTGAGGATCACTATCGGTGCGGCGTCGTCGACGATGTCGGCGAGGCGCTGGGCTGGATGCCCGATGTCGAGGATCAGATACGCCGCGCCCGCGTGCCGCACCGCGAGCAGGGCGACGACCAGGTCCACCGTGCGTGGCAGTGCGATGCCGACGATGTCTTCCGGGCCTACGCCCCGGCCGCGCAGGTACCGCGCCAACCGGTGCACCCGGGCGCCCAGGTCGGCGGCGGTGAGCTGGTTGGCTCCGTCGACGAGCACGATGTCGTCCGGCCGCGCCGCGACCATGCGGTCGAAGACCTCGACCGCGTCCTCGGGGCGACCGTGCAGTGCGGCACCGGCCCGATCGACGGCGAAACGTGCGCCGCTCTCGCTCTCGTACAAGGTGATCGCGCCGATGCGCTTGTCCGCCGCGTCGACCAGTTCGGTGATCAGCGCGACCAGCGCGTCCATCCGCCGCCGTGCCGTCGCGGCGTCCAGCGATCGGGCGTCGACCTCGAAGCCGAGCTGGATCCGGTCCTCCGACAGCGGGGTGACGGTCAAGCCGAGATCTTCGGGCGGGCCACCGGCGACATTGCGCAGAGTGCCGGTGGCGCCGTCGAAATCGAGGGCGAAGTCGAAGGCCTTGAGGTTGATGCCGATGCCGTGCAGCAGCGCTCCGGTCTGCGCGCCGCCGAATTCGCGGGCCAGGTCCTCACCGCGGAATCGCTGATGGGCGCGGACCTCCCGCAGTGCGTCGGCCACTCGTTTCCCGAGCTCGCCGAGGCGATCGGCGCTGGATACCGAAATCCGCAGCGGCAGCACGTTGACCGCCATGGACGGGGTGGTGAGGGCCGTCTTGCCGACGCGGGCCATCACCGGCAGCGCGATGACCACATCGGTCTCGCCGAGCAGCCGGTGCACGAATCCCACGTATCCGGCGACGAGCACATCGGCCCAGGTGATGCCCGCCGCCGTGGCCGCCGCCTTGACGCGTGCCACGAGATCGGCGTCGAGGACGGCGCGCGCCTCGTGGGTCTGCTCGACCACGCCCTCGGGCGCGCGGCCGCGTCCGTCCAGCGGTGGCAGTGGCGTGAGCCGGTCCCGCCAGTAGTCGCGGTCGTGCTGATGTGCCTGGCTCGCACGGTATTCCAGGTCCTCGGCAACGAGCGTCTCGATCGAGCCCCACCGCAGGCGCGGCACTTCGCCGCCGCGACGGAGCGCGGTGTAGTGGGCGGCGACCCGGCGCGACACCATGGCCGCGCTGTAGCCGTCGATGATCAGGTGGTGGTAGAGCTGGATGCACCACACATCGTTGTCGGTGAGGCGCAGCAGGGTGTAGGTGTAGAGCTGCCGATCGACCATGGCCCGGCAATACGTGGCGGAGCGTTCCCGTTCGGCCGCGACCAGCCGGTGCGCGGCCGCGACCGGGTCGGTCTCGCCGCGCAGATCGACCAGCGGCCGCAGTTCGGGTTCCAGCTCGGTGATCCGCTGGCACGGTCCGTCGGGCGTGTCGCCGAAACGCAGTCGCATGGTGTCGGATTCGGCGATGGTGCGGCGAATCGCGTTGTCCAGCAATGCCACATCGATGGGATCGGGTCCGGAGATCTCGAGCACCTCGCCGACCATGTAGCTCAGCGAGTCGGGGTCGAGGCGCTGGGCGTTCCAGATGCCGAGTTGCGCTCCGGTGAGCGGCAATCCGGGATGTTCGGCGCCTACGTCGTCCCGTTCCACCGAGCCCACAGCAACTCCTCCACATCAACGTTCCCCGACGCCTCCCTCGTGCCGGCCGGGCTCGATGAGCCCCAGCAGAAGGGAGGCGAAGGTAGGTTAGCCTAACTTTACTTTCAATGGCAGATTATGTCCCGCGTCACGCGGGCGGGTCAGGCGTCGGCTTCGATCCGGGCCGGGTCGAGCTGACGCAGCAGCTCGTCGGTGCCGGTGACCGCACCGCATCGCCGGGCGACATAGTTCAGCGCCATCACGTGTTCTTCGCGGCTGAAGTCCGCGGTCGCGTCGTGGACGAGGAACGGGCGCACGTCGCCCATGAACGCCTCGGCGGCACTGAGCATGCAGCCCATGTGCGTGTAGACCCCGGTGACCAGGAGCTGGTCACGCTGGTAGTAGCCGAGCAGCTCGCGCAGGTCGGTGCGCTGGAACGCCGAGTAGCGCCACTTGGTGACCTGGATGTCCTGCGATTCGGGGGAGAGGGCGTTGATGACCTGGGTGTCGGCGCCCTCGGCCATGCCGCTGCCCCAGAAGTCGGCGAGAATGCCGCGCCGGGACGGATGCTGGTTGCCGGGCTGCATCGTGTAGATCACCGGGATGTCGAGCTCGTGGCAGCGGTCGCGCAGCCGGGCGATGTTCGCGATCAGGGTGCGGGCTGGATCGCGATACAGGTCGTAGGCATCGAGGAAGTACTGCTGCATGTCGTGGATCAGCAGCGCGCAGCGCCCGGGTTCGGCGGTCCAGTCGACCTGGTCGGCGGTGAACTCGTCGGCACCGGGCATCGGATAGGGCGCGATCGGGGGGATAGGCATGACGGTCTCTCGTTCGGGTGGAAAGTCGGCGTCAGCCGACGGTGACGGGCAGATCCGCGATACCGAGCGGACCGAGGATGCGCTGGAATTTGCCGGTGGTCTCGGCCAGTTCGGCGGCCGGATCGGAGGCGGCGACGATCCCGCCGCCCGCGTGCGCGAGCAGGGTGGTGCCGTCGGCGGACAGTTCGGCGCAGCGGATGCTCACCATCCACTCGCCGTTGCCGTCGGCATCGCACCAGCCGACCGCGCCCGCGTAGAAGCCGCGCTCGCCTTCGAGTTCGGCGATCAGGCGCGCCGCCGCGCCGGTCGGAGTGCCGCAGATCGCTGGCGTCGGGTGCAGTGCCACGGCGAGCTCCAGCGCGGACGGCCCGGCCAGCGGCACGGTCGCCGAGATCGGTGTGCCGAGGTGCCACATCGCGGGTGTTGAGGTGAGTTGCGGTGCGGGAGTGTCGACTTCGGCGCACCGATCGCTCAGCACGGCGGCGACCTGGTCGACGACGTAGCGGTGTTCGGCGTGGTCCTTGGCCGAGGTGAGCAGGGTATCGGCGGCACGGCGGTCCGCCTCGGCATCATCGAGAACGCGGCGGGCCGAGCCTGCCAGCGGATGACTCAGTACCTCTTTGCCGATGCGGCGCACCAGGATCTCCGGGCTGGACCCGACGAGATGCCGACCGGGATAACGCCCACCGGCGGCGGAGAGGTCGACCAGGAAACCGTTCGACAGCGGGTCGGAGGCGACCATCAGGTCCAGGATGTCGAGCGCTCGAACAGGGTTCGCCGCGACCGCGCGCAGTGCCCTGGCCAGCACGACTTTGCGCACCGGATGCGTGGGACTGCCGAGCAGCTCGACGGCGGTGGCGACGCGACGCTGGTGTTCCTCCGGCGCGGGCACCGCTTCGTCGAGCTCGAACCGGGGCACCGTGACATGCGGCCGGGGCAGGTGCGGCGAATCGGTGACGGTGACCGAATCCGGCACCCACAGCGCTGTCGGCGCGCCGGGGGTGAAGGGCAGTGCGCCGACGATGTGGCTGATCCGCCCGCTGCGCAGCGCGGTCACCGCGTCGTGCGCCGACCGGAAGATCGTCCCGCCCGCGGACGCGGAGACGGTCCGTTGCGGACGGGACAGTACGAAAGCGGGGTCTGAACTGTCGGTACTGATGGTGATCACCCTTTCGGTCACATATCTAGCGTTGCGCCACCGTCGACCCGCAGGTCATGCATGGTGATGTGGCGGGCGCCGTCGGACGCCAGGAAGTGGACGGCCGACGCGATGTCGGCGGGAGCGGCGATGCGGCGCAACGGGATTCCGAGCCGGTAGGCGGCGGGATCGCCGTCGAGCAGCGCGGTCTCGGCGGCATCGTCGAGTGGTGTGCCGCCGAACATGTCGCGCAGCATGGCCGTGTCGGTGGAACCGGGGGACACCAGATTGACCCGCACGCCCAGCGGAGCGACCTGCAGGGCGAGCGATCGGGTGAACGCGGTGGCGGCGGCCTTGGCGGCGCCGTAGGCGGCCATCCCGACCCGGGGCGCGGCAGCGGCATTGGAGGAGACCACGACGATCGATCCGCTGCCCGCGGCGGCCATGTCGGTCGCGGCGCGCTGGGTGACGAGCATGGTTCCGGTGGCGTTCACGGTGAGGCAGCGGGTCCAGTCCGCCGGGGCGAGCTCGAGTGCGGTGCCGCCGACCATGACGCCCGCGGCGTGCACCAGCACCTCGACGGTGCCGTGCTCGGCGGTGAGCCGGTCGAAGGCCGCGCGCACGGCGTCGGCGTCGGTGATGTCGACGGTCACCCCGTGCACGGCGGCACCGTGGACGGATACTGTTGCCGCCCTGGCACTTCCGCGGTGGACCGCATCGTCGAGTGCGCGGGGGTGCGCCGTAGTCGCGGCGATGGCCGCGGCGGTCTCGTGCACCGCCGGATCGAGGTCCCACAGCGAGACCACGCGATCCTCGGCCGCGAAACGCGCGGCGATCGCGGCCCCGATACCCCCGGCCGCGCCGGTGACGACGACGATCCGCGCACTGGAATCCCCATTCAACATGAGGTTAGCCTAACCTGAATCTGCCGCCATTTGGTTAGCTTCCCTCATAACCTCGGGCGGCGAGACCGGAATGCCCGCTGGAAAGAGGTGCTCGACTTGACCGAACCCGTACTCCCCGGCTTCACGCGGTGGCCCGCTGACCTGGCGCAACGCTACCGAAGCCAAAACCTCTGGGCTGGTGAGACATTCGGCGATGTCCTCGCCGCGCGCGCCGCCGCCGCACCGGATCGGACCGCGGTCCTCGACACCGTGGGCCGCTGGACCTACGCCGAACTCCACCACCGGTCGCGCTCGCTCGCCACCGGCTTGGCGCGGCTCGGGATCACGCCCGGCGACCGGGTGCTGGTGCAGCTGCCCAACCGGGCCGAATTCGTCGAGGTGATCTTCGCGCTGTTCGAACTCGGCGCCCTGCCGGTGTTCTGCCTGCCCGCGCACCGCGCCGCCGAGCTGGTGCCGATCGCCAGGGCCGCCGCGGCGACCGCGATGATCACCAGCGCGACCCATCAGCGCTTCGACTACGCCGCACTGGCGGAGTCGGTGCGCGCCGAGGTGCCCAGCCTGCGGCACGTCCTGCTCGTCCTCGACGCGGGGCAGACGGCGCCGGACGGGACCCATGACATCGCCGAATTCCGGGACGAGCCAGCGGATTTGCCGGGCCCGAAGTCCGGCGACGTCGCGTTTCTGCAACTGTCGGGTGGCAGCACCGGCATCCCGAAGCTCATCGCCCGCACCCACGACGACTACCTCTACAGCGTGCGCCGCAGCGCCGAGATCTGCGCACTCGACAGCGACACGGTCTATCTCGCGACACTGCCGGTCGCCCACAACTTCCCGATGAGCTCGCCGGGGATTCTCGGCGCGCTGTGGGCCGGTGGCGCGGTGGCGATGACGCCCGATCCCACGCCGGCGACGGCCTTCCCGCTGATCGAGCGGTTCGGCGTCACCATCACCGGCCTGGTGCCGCCCCTGGCGCGACTGTGGACCGAGCGCGCGGAAGCGGGCGAGACGCCGGATCTGTCCAGCCTGCGGGTGCTCCAGGTGGGTGGCGCGCGCTGCCAGGACGAACTGGCCCGCCGGATCGGGCCCGCGCTCGGCGTCACCCTGCAGCAGGTGTTCGGGATGGCCGAGGGCCTGGTCTGCTACACGCGGCTCGACGATCCGATCGACGTGGTGGTGAGCACCCAGGGGCGGCCGATGTCGGAGTTCGACCAGATCGCCGTCGTCGACGACAACGGCGACGAGGTGGCTCCGGGCGCGCAGGGCAATCTGATCACCCAGGGCCCGTACACGATTCGCGGCTACTACGACAATCCCGAGGCCGATTCCCGCAGCTTCACCACCGACGGCTGGTACCGCACCGGCGACATCGTCTCGGTGCGGCCCGACGGCAATCTGGTGGTCGCGGGCCGGGCCGGTGACTGGGTGAACCGCGGCGGGGAGAAGGTCTCGGCCGAGGAGCTCGAGGCGCACCTGCTCGAGCACCCCGACGTGCGCGACGCGGTGATCGTCGGCACTCCCGATCCCGTTCTCGGCCAGCGCATCTGCGCGTTCGTCCAGCCCGTCGACCCGGCGCAGCGGCCCACCCTGACCGCGGTGCGCTCGTTCGTGCGCGGTCGCGGGGTCGCGGCCTGGAAGATGCCCGACGCGGTGGTCGTGGTCGACCAGTTCCCCGAGACCGGCGTCGGCAAGACCAGCCGCAAGGAGCCTGTCTCTTATACCTGCACCCACCCCAACTGCCAGCTGGAGGCGTACCGGGTGCCGGAGGTCATCGAC
>NZ_JBHXAY010000064.1:0-40743 GCF_042728775.1 Nocardia sp. NPDC060259 | reverse complement strand
CCCGCCGTTGTCAGCGAGTGACTAGCGCTCGATGATCGCGACGACGCCCTGGCCGCCCGCGGCGCAGATGGAGATCAGCGCGCGGCCGGATCCCTTCTCCGCCAGCATCTTCGCGGTGGAGGCGACGATGCGGCCGCCGGTCGCGGCGAACGGGTGGCCCGCGGCGAGGGAGGAGCCGTTGACGTTGAGCTTGCTGCGGTCGATCGAGCCCAGCGCGCCGTCGAGGCCCAGGCGCTCCTTGCAGTAGGCATCGGACTCCCACGCGGCCAGCGTGCAGAGCACCACGGAGGCGAAGGCCTCGTGGATCTCGTAGTAGTCGAAGTCCTGCAAGGTCAGGCCGTTGCGGGCCAGCATGCGCGGCACCGCGTAGGTGGGCGCCATCAGCAGGCCGTCGGGGCCGTGGATGTAGTCGACCGAGGCGACCTCGGAGTCCACCAGATGCGCCAGCACCGGGAGCTTGCGCTCGGCGGCCCACTCGTCGCTGGACAGCAGCACCGCCGACGCGCCGTCGGTCAGCGGGGTCGAGTTGCCCGCGGTCATGGTGGCGTCGCCCAGCTTGGTGCCGAACACCGGCTTGAGGGTGGCCAGCTTCTCCACGGTCGAGCCGGGACGCAGGTTGTCGTCGCGGGTCAGGCCGAGGAACGGGGTGATCAGGTCGTCGAAGAAGCCACGGTCGTAGGCGGCGGCCATGTTCTTGTGCGAGAGGTAGGCCAGCTCGTCCTGCGCCTCGCGGGCGACGCCGAACTCCTTGGCGGTGATGGCGGCGTGCTCACCCATCGACAGCCCGGTGCGCGGCTCGGCGTTGCGCGGGATTTCGATGCCGAGCATCGAGGGACGCAGCTGGCCGACCAGCTTGAGCCGGTCCTTGTTGGACTTGGCGCGGTTGGCCGTGAGCATCCACTCGCGCATGTCCTCGCTGACGCCGATCGGCGCGTCGGAGGTGGTGTCGGCGCCGCCGCCGATGCCGGACTCGATGCGTCCCATGGCGATCGCGTCGCCGACGGTGACGACCGACTGCAGGCCGGTGCCACAGGCGAGCTGCAGGTCGTGGGCCGGGGTGTAGGGCGAGAGCTTGGAGCCGAGCACGCTCTCGCGGATCAGGCTGTGCTCGCCGACGCGCTTGAGCACAGCGCCGCCGACGACCATGCCGAGGCGCTCACCCTGCAGCCCGAACCGGCTGACCAGCCCGTCGAGGGTGGCGGTGAACATGTCCTGGTTCGACGCCTTCGCGTAGGCCTTGTCGGAGCGAGCGAACGGGATTCGATTACCGCCAACGATCGCGACCGGGCGCTGGGTCTTCGCGGTCTTTGCCGGGGTCTTCGCCGAGCGGGCTTTGCTTGTCACTCGAGTTCTCCATGGTCTCGTCGGGTGATCGGTTTACATATAACTTACTCTGGAGTAAGTTCATTGTCGACACCGAACCCGCAAATGTGAAGGTAGGAACAGTGGCAGCCAAGAGCAAGGGTGCACCCAACCTCTACGGATCCTTCATCCACTCCGCCCCCGGCGCGTTCCTGGCGAGCAAGCTGGGCCTGCCCCAGCCGGCGCAGCTGCGCCGCTACAAGGCAGGCGAGCCCGCACTTCCCGGCCCGGTCCTGCTGGGCGGCAAGGGCCGTCTCGCCGAGCCGATCCGCGCGCTGCTGTCGGACTACACCGTCGCGGACTCGCTCGACTCGGGTACCAAGTACGGCGCGCTGGTCTTCGACGCCACCGGCATCGACTCCATCGACAAGCTGTCGCAGCTGTTCGAATTCTTCCAGCCCGCGATGCGCAACCTCGCACCTTCGGGGCGTGTCGTGGTCGTCGGTACCACCCCGGAACTGGCCGGCTCGCTCGACGAGCAGATCGCCCAGCGCGCGCTCGAGGGCTTCAGCCGTTCGATCGCCAAGGAGCTGCTGCGCGGCGCCACCGGCCAGCTGGTCTACGTGCACCCCGAGGCGGGCGCGTCCGCGACCGGCCTCGAGTCGACCCTGCGGTTCCTGCTCTCGGGCAAGTCGGCCTTCGTCGACGGCCAGGTCATCCGGGTCGGCAAGGCCGATTCCGTCGCCCCGGCCAGCTGGGACAAGCCGCTCGCGGGCAAGGTCGCCGTCGTGACCGGCGCCGCCCGCGGCATCGGCGCCACCATCGCCGAGGTCTTCGCCCGTGACGGCGCCACCGTCATCGTCGCCGACATCCCCGCCGCGGGCGAGGCCCTGTCCGAGACCGCCAACAAGGTCGGCGCCACCGCGCTCGCCCTCGACGTCACCGCCCCCGACGCCGCCGAGCGCCTCGCCGAGTTCGCCACCGAGCGTTTCGGTGGCATCGACATCGTCGTGCACAACGCGGGCATCACCCGCGACAAGCTGCTCGCGAACATGGACGAGGGCCGCTGGAACTCGGTCATCAACGTCAATCTCGCCGCCCCGCACCGCATCACCTCCGGCCTCGTCGCCAAGGGTGTGCTCAAGGAAGGGGGCCGCGTGATCGACGTGTCCTCCATCGCGGGCATCGCGGGCAACCGTGGCCAGACCAACTACGGCGCCTCCAAGGCCGGTGTCATCGGCATGGTCGACGCCGAGGCCCCGCTGCTCGCGGAGAAGGGCATCACCATCAACGCGGTGGCACCCGGCTTCATCGAGACCGCGATGACCGCCGCCATTCCCGTCGGCACCCGCGAGGCAGGCCGCCTGATGAGCTCGCTGCTGCAGGGCGGCCAGACCGTCGACGTCGCCGAGACCATCGCCTACTTCGCCAGCCCGGCGTCGAACGCGGTGAGCGGCAACGTGGTTCGCGTCTGCGGACAGAGCCTGATCGGCGCCTGATGACCCAGACGATCACCCTCTCCGAGGTTCCGAAGAACGGCGGGCTGTACGCGAAGGCGGCGCTGGGCGCCGTCCCGCTGCCCGGCCCGCTGTCGGGTCGCAAGCCGACCCTGCCGGACCGCCGGGTCGTCCTCGACGGTTTCCAGGTCGACCCCGACCACCTGGCGGCGTACTGCCACGCCACCGGCTTGCGTTTCAGCGACACCCTGCCGCTGACGTACCCGTTCATCCTGGCGTTCCCGCTGGCGATGCAACTGGTTGTCGCCCGGGACTTCCCGTTCAGCGCGGTGGGCGCTGTGCATTTCGAGAATGTCATCGAGCGCACCCGCGAGATCTCGGTCGCCGAGCCGCTCGATTTCTCCGCCCACATCGAGAACCTGCGCGAGCACCCGAAAGGCCTGCTGGTCGACGCGATCACGGAGATCCGTGTCGGCCGCGAGCTGGTCTGGCGGCAGGTGACCACCTTCCTGCACCAGCAGCGCACCTCGCTGTCGGGCGGCCCGAAGTCGGAGCCACCCGCCGACGTTGTCCCACCGCCGCCGCTGCGCGTGCAGCGCGTCGATCAGAAGATGATCAACCGCTACGCCGCCGCCTCGGGCGATCACAACCCGATCCACGTCTCCGGACTCGGCGCCAAGGCCATGGGCTTCCCGAAGACCATCGCTCACGGCATGTGGTCGGCCGCGAACATCCTCGCCACCATCGAGGGCCGCGTCCCCGAAAAGACCATCTACACGGTCAAATTCGGCAAGCCGGTCTTTCTGCCGTCCTCGGTCAACGTCTACGCCGACCAGGTCGGGTCCGGCTGGGACCTCTCCATGCTCAACCCCAAGAAGGGCTACCCCCACCTCACCGCAACCCTGCGCTGAGCC
Organism: Nocardia sp. NPDC060259; assembly: GCF_042728775.1. Taxonomy (NCBI): domain Bacteria; kingdom Bacillati; phylum Actinomycetota; class Actinomycetes; order Mycobacteriales; family Nocardiaceae; genus Nocardia; species Nocardia sp. NPDC060259. The sequence goes on along the minus strand of NZ_JBHXAY010000064.1, from coordinate 37,070 downwards.
ACGGGTTTCCACGGGCCGCACATCCGCAAGGGTGTGCGGCCCGTTGTGATTTCTGTGCCCGTGGCTAAAGAAGGTTTCAATCGGGCGCACGCTGAACGCGGCAATCGTTACGCTGAGCAACGTCTTCTGAATCGATAGGAACTGCCCCGCCGGAGTTTCTCCGGGGCTCTATCGGCCCTCGTCGTCTGGCGTTCAAACCGCAGCGGCGCAATCGTTTTCGCGGCGGCCGCGTTACACCTTTTCGACGTGAGATCAATCATGACATAGAACTCGGATAGCTGGGTAATCACCAATGTTCGGCTCCGAGTCGACATTTTGCCTCTGCCGTTCATCCGCGCGTGTAGTCCACGCAACTTCACTCCCGACTGATTGTCCAGCGGGTTTGCCGGGGTCGGCGCCGGTCGGGGTGGCTCCGAGCATCACAGGGCGAAGGACCGCAGTGAAATCCTCACTCCGGGTTGGTCGCCGTGCTCGGTCCCGGCAAACTTTCGGCATACGGCTGGCTAATGCCCCGAATTACACGGGCTGGGGTGGCGTCGGTGGGTCGTGTTAAAACTTTCCAGTCGGCAATAACGTCGACAATCATGCTTACTACCAAGGGGTTTCACTTCATGAAGAAGTTCCGGACGCTCGGTTTCGGCATCGCCATCGCGGCAGGTCTGGCAATGTTCGGTACCGGCGTGGCTACCGCCCAGGAGCCGGAGACCGGTGGCGGCCAGGAGGAGACCACCACCGGTTCGGCGGACGGCCTGGCTGCGCTGCTCGAGTCTCTGGCGACCGGCTCGGCGGGTGCCGAGGAGCCGGCGACCGAGGATGCGACGGCGATCAACGAGGACGAGGACGAGACCGGCGCCGACACCGGTTCCGCTTCCGGTCTTGCCGCCCTGCTCGAGGCTCTGACCTCGGGCTCGGCGGGTGCCGAGGAGCCGGAGACCGACCCGGTCGACTGATTACCGGTGACACACCGAATGCCCTGCCGCCAGGCGGGGCATTCGTCGTTTCCGGGCAGCGGATTCATTGTGCCCCGATCGGCGGGTGCCCACCCTCCGTTACGTCAATTCGCTGTGAGATTACTCATTTTCGACATAGCAGTTTGCTGAACTATTGCAACGCAGTCGATTTCGCGCGAACTTGGTCTACCGACCGGTGTTTTGTTCCACGGGCTAAGAAGTTGCCTACGCTGGTCTGGGCTGCCGATCTCAGTGTTGCCACGGCGCCAACATTCCGGCTAGGAAAAGGCGGCAACTCACCGGCATCTGAACAGCCTGCTGCCCGAATTCCAGTCGCTCCTCGTCCCCCGAAACGCGTGTTAGAACTTCTGTGCCCAGTCCACGCGACTGGCAAACCGGGGATTTCCAAACCCCCGCTCGGGCGGCGATCATGCGGCCGCCCAACGCGTTTCACCTGATGATCCTTTGGCGAGAAGTGGTGTGGAGGAAGCGTTGAAAAAGACAGCAGCTATCGCACTGGCGGCGGCTTGGTCGCTGATGATGGTGCCCGGCCTGGCCGGCGCCGACACGGGCAGCGGCACAACCGGAAGCGGCGTGATCGACACCGGCAGCGGCATTCTCGGTGACCTACTCGATACCGGCAGCGGCATTCTCGGCGGAAGCTCGGGCGGCTCGTCGGAAACTGTCCAGCCGTGCAACACATCGACCAAGTCCGGCGGCGAGGGCGTCACCACAACCACCCACCAGCTCGGCGTCACCGGCCCGACCTCGTTCGTCCTGTCCTACGAAACCCTGAACATCCCCGACCGAATCCAGGTCTTCTACGAGGGCGGCCAGGTACTCGACACCGGCTACATCGGCGACAACGTCAACCAGGGCACCGGCTCCGCGGTCGTCACCCTCCCCGCGGGCTCGGCGACAACAGTGACCGTCCGCGTCAGCGGCATGGACGACACCCAGTGGGAGTACACGGTCAACTGCCCGTCCTAGAGCACGGTAACGCACCGAATGCCCCGCCACCGGCGGGGCATTCGTTCGTTTCAGTGGCGATCAGCTGCGTCGGGCTGCGCGAATCCCGTTGACATAGGCGGCCACGATCCGGAGGTCGCCCTCGGAGAGGCCGGAAAGGTCGACGATGCCCGCAGACTGCTGCGGCGCAGACTGTTCCACCTCGACAGGCTCCAATCCCGCTTGCGTGAGCAGCGGCTCGGCATCGATCCCGACGGCCTCCGCCATTGCTTGCAGAGTTTCGGCCGTGGTGCTGGCAGGGACCTTCTGTCCGCGCTTGTACTGGGTGCCGTTCTCGACCTGCGTCCACAGGCTGGTACTGATCCGTGCTGCCTTCGCGGCGCGGTCCATCGACATCTCGCGCTCCTTGCGAGCAAGCCGCAGGGTGGCGCTGACCTCGGGCGGGACCACCGCGCTCCGTTGTCTCACCATGTTGAGATGCTAGCAGATTGTTTGCAGTGATGCATGAAGTGTATGTAGCGATGATCGTGCGACGGCGGGAGGTCGAGGGCGCCCCGCAGCATAGTTCACAACACTAGCGACGCTAGGATAGCGATTGTGGCGCAACCTAACTGGGTACCCCTGAGTTTCGTCTCAGCTTGACAGCGGGGTTGCAACAACGTTGCATACAACGAGTGTTGAACTTGTGGGTCTCGGCAAGGGGGGTCCACTCGACGCCGCCCCGGCGCGCAACCGTTCCGGCCGTTCGGCGCCGGGTGCGGCCGGGGTTCTGACCTGCTATCGACTGAAGGAGCAAATACATGGGCACGACCGATGCCGGTATGGCGTCGAACCGCATGCTGGAGGATTCATGCGGTGTGACCCCGCTGGACAGGTGGATCGACGATACGCACCTGTTCCTGGATCGAAACGCGGCCCGCGACCTGGCACGAATGCTCGGCGACATCCCCGATCTGGCCGAGGATCTGGCGGATGCGCGGACGAGGCAGACCCGGTTCGGCGCCGTGGACTTCCGAACCCGCAATGGCGCCAGGGAGCAGCGGCTCCCGTTCAATCCGGCCGCGGCACGGGTGGAGGATGAGCTACGGGCCGTCCTGGTGTCGTGGGTCCGACTGGTCTGCGAGCAACGCGACTTCGCCTACGACGGCGCTACGAGCATCGCGGGCTTGGCGGAGTGGCTGCAGCGCAACATCATCGCCTTCGTCATGACCGAAGGTGTCGAGGACGCGCCCGCCGAGATCGGCGCCGCGATCGAGGCGGCGGTGTCGGTCGTGTGCCCGCCCGCCGAGGCGTCCAGCGTTGATGCCGCGTTGGTACTGCGCGCCAGGGCTGTGCGCCTCAACGCCTCTGGGATCGCCAAGCTGGCAACGCAGTTGGGGGATGGGTACGGCAACTTGAACGCCCGGCGGGTGCGCACACTCCGTGCGGCGGGCCTGATCCAGCCAGTGCCCGGCCCTTGGTCGCGCGACTGGCCCGAGCTGTTCGTGGTCGGAGAGGTTCTGGATGCGCACCGCGCTCTCCCGGCGCGGCAGCGTGCGAAAGACGTGTAGCGAACTGAGTACCCGAGCGGGGCGTCGGCCGATTGTGGCCGGCGCCCCGCCGCTGTTCTCGGAGATCCGCCGACGCGGCGCCCTTGCGGTCATGGCCACTCGAATGCCTTACGCCAAGGGCTATTTCGCTACATCGGCGCGGCGGCTCTAGCCGAGAAGGCATCTCTCACCAGCGATTTCGGTGATTGTAAAGCGTTGGGTTGACACAGGGCGAACGATGTTGCAAGATAGTGGCAGCGGGGATTCGCATGCCCAAAACTGGGCAATCACACCAGATTTCATTCTCAGTGTCCGTTGACACATCAACTCCTGAGCAAGGCTCAGGTTTCCCTCGACGGTAGAGTGGGTAGGTGCTCTCGACCGAGGGTCTGTACATTTCGGCTGCTGGGTGAGGTTTTCTTGTGTCAGGTGCATTCGACGCGTTCACTCCCGACGACTCGGGCAACCCGGCGGACGAGCGGCCCCGGCACGAGGATGGTGGCCCCTTCCGGAGCGAGGACAACTCGGTGCCGGTCAGTAGGAACCGGTCCGGACACGTCGACCTGGCGGACATCTGCGTAGAAGACCTTCAAGTGGTCGCAGGCGCGGTGGACCGGTGGCGGTCACTACGCCCGCCGGTCGTTGTGGGACAGCACATCTCGCGGTGAAGTGAACTCTGGCATCCGGTCTGGTCGGGCGGTCCGGATGCGGCAGATGGTGGTCATCGGTAAGGGTGAGAGTTGTGTGTCCCCATGGGTGTTGAAGGTGAGTCGGATGCGGTGATGCCTGACCGACAAGGTATCGCGGTGCAGCGCAATGGGTTCAATGCCCAGGAAGTTGCGTTCAACCAGGGCATCAGGGTCGATTCGGTCGTCGTGTTCGACTTCGTCTCGTATTGGTCCGTTGTCGATCGTGCTGTCTTGATCCAGGCGGATCTGTCCGGTCACGTCAGGAACGAGGTGATCGCGCACTCGGTGGCACACATCGAGATGGCTGAATCACTCGAGCTGGCAGCGGCGCTCGACGGCGAACTGTGGCGCGGCCGGATCGAGATGAAGGTGCACCACGTCGTCGCACAGCGACTGATCCCGCTCGGTGACCTGCGTGACGCGCTGGAGATAGGCAATAACCTTTCCGACGTCGCGGCCGTGCTCGGCGTGACGGAGTTCCTGCTCGGGTGGCGCATGCAGCACCTGACGGACGACGAGTTCGCGATGATTCCGGTCCACCTGCTGAACCGTCTCGGCTGGCTACCCGGCATGGCTTCCGAGTACCCGTATCTCTGCCTGTGGCCGACCTCGAGTTCAGGCGAGATGCTGCGCAGGCTGGCCCCCGGCCGACACCACCAATAGCCACCACGACAACACTTCTCAGCCCTCGTTCCGAGACGGAACGAGGGCTTCGTCGTCAGCGCACCCGCGCCGACCTTCGAACTCATGCGGCCGGCCCCCGAACAGAACACTTCGATCGCCAGCGGGTTCAGAGCCCGCCGCATGCCCGCTCCTGACGCGCCCGTCTCCCACCGCACAGCTGTGGTCGCAGACGTCGACGCCGCGCAGGGGCGAATTGGTCCCGCTCCGGACAACCGTCCGGAGCGGGACCACCCACGTCATATCCGAAAGAGGTACTTCACATGTCGTTGTGGTCTCCGAAAGGATCGCCTCGTCCCAGCCGTGACTCGCGCGTCATCGATGTGCTGGTCGTCGGCGGAACCTGGAACCCCGGTGGGGACGGAGTCACCGCCGCCTTCACCGACGCACTGAACAAGTCGATGTTCCGCCCGCGCATGGTCCCGTACCCCGCCGACTACGGCTCGCACGTGAGCTATGCCGACAGTGTCGCGGAGGGCAGGCGGGCGTTGCTCGCCGCGATCGATCGCACACCGAACCCGGTGGTACTGGCGGGATATTCGCAGGGAGCCGCTGTCGCCGGTGATCTCGCCGCGGAAATCGGCCGCGGTGAGCATCCGGGTCGCGAGGTGATCGCGTGCGCGCTGATCGCCGATCCACGCAGACCGGCGGGCCACTACCTCGGCGACACCGACCCTGGCGGTTACGGCGTGGTCGGAGAACGCCCGATCGACGGCGTCCCCGCCTACTGGGCCGCCGCCCCCGGCGACCCCATCACCGCATTGCCCGCGGGCAACCCCCTGCGGACCATCGCGGACCTGAGCGCCTTCTTCAGCTTCGCCAGCGCGACCGCGGCTATCCGGTGGGCGCAGCGAATGCTGGACACCGCCACCCGGAATCAGTTGCAGCGCTGGTGGTCACCGGCCAACTGGCGGCACTGGGCGGGCGCTGTCGCCTATGCCCGCGGATACCTGTTCGACGGCAGACACACCGATGACTACGTCCGCTACGGCCATGCTCGCGCGCTGGCCCAGGCCCTGAACCGCGATGTCGCCGAAGGGCGAATCTGACATTCGCGAACTGTGGAAAGGAACCTCCAAATGCGAATCGGCAAGGTACCAGAGCCCGCGCTGATCCGGTCGGTACTCGTCGCAATCACCGGTGTGGTCGCGTTTCTCATCGGCCGAGAGGTCGACACCGCCTGGGTCGAGACCCTGCTCACCCTGTACGGATTGGCCACACCGGTGATCGCCGGGGCGGTGATCAGACCCGCGGTCACCCCGGTGTCGGGATCGGCGGGTGAATCGGATGGCGTCGTGGCTAAGCCCTGAGTTCGTCCAAGCAACCGGTGTGGCCGTCGCCACCGTGATCGGCGCGGTGACGGCCTGGCAGGCCAGAGAAGTCGCCAAGTTGCGCGAGCGCGTGGTCGCCCTCGAGGAGCAGGCCGCCGACGACAAACTGCGATTCCGTGACGCGATCCGCCTGATCCGCGCCCTGCAACGCCACATCGACGAACTGCTCGGCTTCCTGCGCCTGCACGTCCCCGGCCAGGAACCCCCGGTGGCGCAATACAAGATTCCAGCCACCCTCCAAGAAGAAATCTGACGACACCACCCCGGTGCCGTTCCTGAACTGCATGCGGCGAGCCCCCGGAGAACACTCGATACGGTGCGGGATTCGAGCCCGCCGCATGCCGCGCCCCTGATGCGCCCGTCTCCCGCAGGTGGTCTGCGGTCGAAGACGCCGTCGCTGCGTCAGGGGCGCACGTCCCGCCCTCGTCACTTCCCCTCATCGGCGAGGGCGGGACCACAAACCTCCACCAAGCAAGGAGCAAGTCCATGAGCTGGACAGGAGACCCGGTATGGCTGGCCGATGTGCTGCGCGACGCCGGGCTCGATGTGATCGAACACGAAGGCTGGCGCGACCGGGGCCACGGCGACTTCCGTGACCTACGTGGCGTGTTGTGCCACCACACCGCAGGTGGCGGCAAGAACGACTGGCGCATCGTCCAGGACGGCCGCGCCGACCTGCCCGGCCCGCTCGCCCAGCTGGTCCTCGAACGCGACGGCACCTACCGTGTGATCGCCGCAGGCGTCTGCTGGCACGCGGGCCGCGGTTCCTGGCCCGGCTGGCCCACCGACAACGCCAACTACCACGTGATCGGCATAGAGGCGGTATCGCGTGGCGACGGAAGTGATTGGACCCCAGCCCAACTCGACGCCTACAAGCGCGGCTGCGCAGCCATCTTGGCCCGCATCGGCCGCTCCGCCGAGGACTGCGTGGCCCACCGCGAGTACTCGCACGAAGGAAAAATCGACCCCGCCGGTATCGACATGGACGAATTCCGCCGTGACGTGCAGGCATTCATCGACGGAGAGGACGCTCCGATGAGCGCATCCGAAGTAGCCCAGATCCAGGACTTCATCACCGCCTTCTGCGGCCCGATCGGTACCGATGTCAAGGACATTCGCGAGCAGCTGTGCGGTAGCCAGCAGCGCGACGCCGGCATGTTCGCCGGCTGGGAACAGCTCGACGGCATGACCGTCGTCGACGCCCTGGCCGACGTGCTGGACCGCCTGAAGGCCCTCGAAGCTCCCCGCACCTGACGCGCCCTGCCCGTCACCTCGCACGACGGAAGGAGGTGAATTCCATGCTTCCTGTCCTTCTCGAACTGCTCGAGCTGGCCGTGGTCCTTGCCCCGGTGATCCTGCCGCTGCTCGGCCTGTCCTAACTCCACACCCGCAACCACACGAAGCCCGCCCAGTAGGTGCGGGCTCTTTTCATGCCCAAGCTCGGGAGGCTCCACCACATGTCCGGCAAGGAAATCATCGGCTCGGTCGACTTCAGCACCAACGAAGCATCGACACCGGAATACGTTCAGACCGAATCCGGACAGCTGGTCACTCCCGAGTTTCTGGCACTCCTCCAGCAGACCCTGTCCGGCAAGCTCGCCGAGCCGGACCACGACGAAGAACTCGACCCGCAGGTTCGCGCACTGGCAGAGGAACTTTCGGTCATCCACCTCCCCGAGTGGACCAGCCCCGTCGGCCGCAAGCTCGCCGAGCCGACCGTCACCTCGATCAAGCAGGCAACCCGAGTCGCCGAATACCTGATCAAGCGCGGCGTGCGCGTGCATCCCGAACTCGAAGAGATTAGGTGGGTCCCCACCCCAGCGGGCGCCCCCGGCGCGTTCGACACCGGCGCCCACATCACCCCCGATGCCGATGGCAACTGGCCAACCCCCGACGCCGAGGAGTTCTACGACTTCGACGAGATCTCGGTGAAGCAGGTCGAGGGGAGTGCGTGGTACGCGACCCATCCCCGCGGGATCGCATGTGAGGGGAAGACGAAGTCGGAGGCGTATGCGGCGATGGTCGCGGAGCTGCGTCGCCGGATCGACGATGCGTCGGGTGGTTCGAAATGACCGTCGCGTCGGATTGGGTGACTGCCGGTGCGGCGTGGCGCGCTTCGCTGACCCCACTGGGTGCCGAGTCGGCGGCTGATCAGGAGCGTCACTCCCGGGTGTTCAACCACTCCGGGATGACTCCGGCTGCTGCCGCGCGAGCATACAACCGGGTGCTCGCGCAGCGTGAGCTGACAGCACAAGCGGTACATGCCGAGAGTTCAGTCGCAAAATTCGTCAACGATCAGGGACCGTCCAGCGACTTCCCGGGTCCGTCAGTCCAGGTTGCGGATCCGATCGCCGAGGAGCCCAAAATCGACTACGGGGGACATAACTACGCCGGTGGTATGCCGCCGGAAAAGAAGCCGGAGCAGCCGGGCGTCACGACGCCGAAGCCGGGAGCGGCAACGCCCCCACCCCCGGCTTCGCAACCAGCGGCTACCCAATCGGTACCGTCGACGACGACCCCTCCGCCTCCGCCTGCTATTGAATTGGGCGAGGTTCCTGCGTCATCCTCGCCGATTCCCGTGCCGCCATCGGGATCGGAAAACAGTGGCCCACTCTTCGACCGTCCCGATATTTCAGGGAAAAAGGAGGGCGAAAGCTGGACCGAAGTACGCGATGGATTCACCCACACTTACACGATCCCAGTCGGCAATGGCAACAAGAGCGTCGACCAAGAAGTCACTCGTGACGGTGTACTGATCGGGTCGTCGAGACTTGCATATGGCGAGAACGGTGGTGTGCAGCAGTGGGTCGACATCGTTGGCAGTGCATCCCTCTATGCCGAGCAGGAGTCCGCAGGAGCGAATCAGTATACCCAAATGTTCAATGCCGGGACGTCCACCTCCGGTGCTCCGGATAGCAGTTTCGGGACTTTGCCTGATCTGAAGACGACATTCACGTTGGTCGACAATGGCGTTCCGGTAGGCAGTCTGGAGACAATCAGTACTGAGCCGGGTCTCATCCACACGGCGTATGTAAACAAAGACGGCGACGTATCCACTTGGCGGACCAATGAAACCGAGCATGGTGGACTGGTAACCAATCCGATCAAATACCAGGACCATTCCGGTCGGGGCTGGTACTCGGGTAATCCGTCGGGTGGGCCGCTTTGGGAGATTTCGCCAAAGCTGGATGGCTCGAGCCTGTACACAAACACTGAAACAACAAACAGTGGAACGCATATTCGCGTCTGGGACCCAAGCAATGAAAGCAAGACGGACAAGTTCTACTCGAAATCCGGAGTAGGTGGCTACCTTGTATCGACAAATGCTGATGGCATAACCGTAGATGGTGATGATGGGTCGCGTGCCAAATACGATCTTCTGGGGAGATTGATAGAATCTCGCGAGCCTACTATGAAGGATCCTAAACCGGACCTCCGTAGCAACTACGAAAGGTTCACGTCGTTCAGCCGTGATGTGGCTACTGGATTTGAGCTCGCATACGACGAGATGAAATCCGGAATTGCAGCGCTCGCAGGCCAGCAGGAACGCGGCGTTGATGGCTGGGCCAATCGCTTGGTGCTGAGTGTCATGGATGGCAGCCTTAAAGATGCATGGCTCGGCTTGGCGACGAGTGGGGTAGGTATAGGCGCGGGGTTGGCGTTTACCGCGATTGATATTGCGGCGATTTCAATGGGGCAAGGAAGCTGGGAACAGCTGGGTCGCGATGTTTTGGGAACCGGAAATGAACTTTCGATCTTCGCGATCGGTGCAGACTGGACGCGAGCTGGCAAAGACCCTGGCGAGACAGTTGGGCGCGCGTTGTTCGGTTCGATGTTCCTGCTGGGCCCCAAGGGAATCAACACGGCAACCGGTAAACTCCCGCCTCCGAGCGCAGTAAACACTGCGATAAAGACTGCGGCAAATACCGCGCTCCAGAACACATCAGTCGGCTTGGGCAACATCGGGCGAACCTTTGGCCAACCAGCACTTGCTGAAGCTGGTCGACACGGCTTCTCGGGTATGGCTCGTACGCCTGGGCCGACGAGTTTCGCGACCAATGCGGGTAACACCCCTTCTGGCAGCCGGCCGAGCAGTACGCCGAATATCGCTCCGAGCACTTCGGGAACGACCGCGAACCGCGGCTCGAACGCAGCGCCGCTCTTGCCAGCCGAGATTGCCAACGCGGGAGCGCGGCATTCGGTTGAGCAGTCAAATGTTGGATCGAGAGATCGTGGTGTGCTTCCAGATACAAGCAGCACTACGAACTCGCGTCGTCCGCAATCTGCCGATTCGCAATTGTCTAGTCGTAGTGGTGACTCATGGGAGCTGCATGTAGGTGTCTCAGTCGATCAACTTCGCAGCATGCCCCCCGAACGGGTTCATGAATACCAGGTTCGTCGCGCGAACATTGATTCGAAGTATCGCGCGGAGTTTTATAATACGCTCGGCCATAGGAAGAATGTCAGGGCTACGGATGATACAGGGCTGGTTCCGCCGCAGCTTAAGGAAAATCCGTCGGGAAGTTGGGTCGCCGCAAGTGAGGTACCCGAAGCTGCTCGTCCTCTTTACAAAGAGGAAGACGTCTTGGGAGCGGCGGATGAGCTGTCTGCGTCTCAAAGAGCGTTGATGAATGGGTTAGCTCTTGATCGAGCGCAGTCTATTCAGGCGGTTCCCCGATCGAAGGATATCCCAGGGTATTCTACTGCTCAGGGTAGGATGTCGAAGGCAGCTGAACGGTATGGAGAAGGGGCGCTCCGTCGCCACGCAATGCCTGTCAACTTCCCGCGTGCAGTGGAACTCGAATTGCATGGCCCAAGTAACGGTAACGACCAATTTGATCAGGTCTGGGTGGATCCAGGACCGGAGTTTTATATCGTGGGCGAGGCCAAGTCCCAGGAAAGGACAGGGTTGAATAGCCGCGCATTGCCATCCGGGCTTAGGGTTTCTCAAGGTACCGTGGAGTACTTTCTCGATATCCTAAGAATGATGGAGGACCGTGGACCAATGTGGTCGAGTGAAGCATGGTTGGCCGCTGAGCTACGGAAGGCTTTGAACGAGGAGAGGCTTTGGTATGGTGTCGTGTACGGTAGGCCGGGCACTGGTGGACTTCACGACGGATACAAGATGCGCCGGTTCGATATTTAGAGGATGGGGTACTCCCTGTGATTGTCGAACGCCCAAATATTGACCAAAAGTATGTCGAGGATAGGATCTCGGTTCTCGATCAACAGATCCGTGAGTGCAGCCTAGATGCTCCCAATAACATTAGAGCAGCGAGGCAGCTCCCTGCTCTAATGCTGACTCGGCTGAATCACTTGCTTGCTTCTCGGCAGCAAGACTGGCGCGTCGCTGAAAAAGCGGCAGCTAATGTCCTTGATGCGTATGAAACGCTTGTGCATCTAGTCGGCAGGGACCGCGGTGGAAACAGTGGTAGCAGGGGGCCTGGCCTGGTCGATAGTGCAGATTGGCCGCAGCCGGATCGTCGTTATCGCGCAACTATGACGCCTTCGGATTTTTTTACCGCATACTGGATTGCGACTATACTCGGCGATTCAAGACGGCTGAGCTTGCTGGCTGAAACCCCGGTTGAAAACTTTGTGACACCCGGGGTGGAAGCGGATAGATTCCTTTACATCTGGATCGAGACACTCCAGCGCTTCCATTCTCGGGATAGGCAATGGGTTCAGTTATTGGGTGACACGATCTACTTCTCTGACCCAGCACGCGTGGAGGTGGCCTCAACTGACGCTCTTCACTACTTGCTGTATCCGCCGATTAAACTGTTTTACACTCTTATCTCTGGCACGGAGGGTGAATTCAATTACGAGCTTGAAGATGCGCTCGTGCGCCACAACTACTATTGGAGTTCTGTAGGGGAGCGCAAGCTTGCTTCGGAAGGGTGGGTTTCGCTGCCCTTGACAGCTATCGCATGTATGGCACTCGGTAAGGGGTACGCGGTTGTGCCCGAATCCGGCTATCTGCCATTGGCGCTGGGCTTGGAAAAGGGATAGCAGGTTAATCAAGTGCCGTTGCAGTAGTAACTGCTACCTGTCTCGCCTGCGTACATGAATGTCCCGATCGGTCGGCCGGTCGGGATTCTTCATGCCCAAATATTTGTCTCAATCAATTTCCGTTCAAGGACTTGACGTGAATGAAAAAATCCTGTTTTCTGATATCGAACAAACGTTGGTCGATTACCTTACGGCGCAACTCGTCGCGGTTTCCGATACCGCGACTGTGGTCACCCGGGTCCCCGACCCTCGCCCGACCCGCATGGTGCGAGTAACCAGAAACGACCGAAAAGCCCGAGTCGACGTCGAAGACCGCGAGGGCCGCCGTAGCGCCCAGCTGATTCTCGATCGTCCTCGCGTCGTTCTAGAATGCACCGACGACGCCGGCGCGGCGGCAAACCTTGCCGCGCTTGTGCGTTCGATCCTGAGTACAGCCGCTCCCGGCTACCTGGGCACCGTCTGGTGCGACCAGGTCGAGGATGCCGGCATGGAGAACGACACCGATCCGGCGACCGCCGCTCCGCGGTACACCCTCGTCGCCGACCTGATTGTGCGAGGAACCGTCCTCGCCTGACTCCGACCGGAGTCGAACTGAAGTACCCATCCCGAGGGCCTGCGCAACAATCCCAAGGGAGATAACAACAATGGCTCTGCCTTCCAGCAAGTTCATCGGCGCCGGTACCCCGAACCTGGCCGTTTCCGGCGGCGTCCTGGTGGCGCCGCTCGCCACCAGCCTGCCCACCACCGCGGCCGGCGTCATCGACCCCGCGTTCAAGGCTCTCGGCTACGTCTCCGAGGACGGCATCGAGTCGCTCGGTGAGCGCAAGGTCGAGACGGTCAAGGACTGGAACGCCGACATCATCGCCCAGCTGCAGACCGAGCACTCGGTGCGCTTCGGCCTCACCCTGTACGCGGTGTGGGACCAGGATGTGCTCAGCGAGATCTTCGGTGAGAACAACGTGACCGCCACCGCGGCCACCTCCACCTCGGGCAAGCTGATCAATGTCAAGGAGACCGGCCTGGTTCTTCCGCGCCGCTCGTGGGTCTTCGACATGAAGACCGAGGACAAGAAGCTGCGCATCGTTCTGCCGAACGCCAAGATCTCGTCCATCACCGAGAAGAAGTTCGTGTCCAACGAACTGGCCGGCTTCACCATCAATGTCGAGGCATTCAAGGATGACTCGGGCGTCAAGGCGTACCGCTACCTCGACGACGGCATCAAGACTGCCTGATTAAAGCCCCCAACGGCGGCGGGTAAAACACCTATGCGCAGGCCCGCCCGCCGCCCGTTGGGCCCTTCCTATCTCTGAACCCGCTCAACTCGAACAACGAAAGGGTCTGCTACCCATGACTTCTCCTGCTGCTCCCATCAAGGTCGCCCAGCCGGCCATTGTGAAGGACGACTTCACCTACACCGTCGACGGTGCCGATATCGTCCTGCCGTCGCTGTCCTACCTCAAGCCCGGTCTCGTTCGCCGGATCCGCCGACTCGGTGATGTCGACGCGATGTACACCCTGCTCGAGCTGAGCTTGACGCCCGACGCGCTGGCAGTACTCGACGAGATGGATCCGGACTCCTACCACCAGCTGCTCGAGGCGTGGCGCGCGCACTCGGGGCTGAGCCTGGGGGAATCCTAAGCCTCGATGCTCTTCTCGAAGAGCACAGCGAGGCCATCGAATACGACCTGATCGCCTTTGGGCTCCGGCTGCGGATGCTCGGCACCGATGTACTCAGCTGGGCTGACCTGCGAGCGATCGTCAAGCACCTTCCGCTCGAGTCGGCGCTCCTTCGGACGATGTATCCGGAGGGCAGTCGATGGCAAACCGCTGAGCACTTGCTGGCAGATGTCGCAGACAGTCTGCGTTGGTTGGCCTGGGCCCGTACCGACGACGGACGGCGTGGGCGCAATCGACCCGAGCCGATCGCTCGTCCGGGCAGGAAGTCGGATCGCGAACGTGTCGGCACGGCAACGGAACTCGATCAGATGAACGACTTCCTCGGCTGGAAACAGTAGGTGGCTGCAGCCCCGGAGCGGTCGAACGCAGAAAGTGGATACCAATTGTGAAGAAGAAACGCCCAACGGCGATGACATTGCCGGACGTTCTTGCGATGACCACGAGCGGCCAACCGGCTCCGGGAAAGCGGATCACTCTGCCGAGCGGAGCCGTCTGGAAAGGCGGCTCCGGTTCCGGAACCTCGACGATCACTCTCCCTGACGAGAGCCCGGTCACCCTCGGTGAGGATGGTCGAATTCCGCCGAACGGGCTGATCGGGGCGGGTGCGCTGGGGGTTCTGGACAGCGTGCTGTCCGACATTCTCGGCACTCAGCCGGGTGCTATCGCCGAACGGGTGGCGGGGCAGGCAATGGACCTGCTCCGCCCCGACGTGGCCGAGACGGATACCACGACCCGCTTGGTCAAGTTCTCCTCGAAGACAACGCTTCTGAATCCGGCCAGGAAAGATCCGGTCACAGACGTCCTGGTCGGCAACGGCAGTGGACCGGCCGGCTACGAACCAGGCGGGCCGGTACGCGGGCAGGGCACCTCCCGCGGTGACGCTGTGGTTGCCCGGCTTTCGCCCGGTGAATTCGTGGTCAACGCGGCCGCAACGGCCGGCGCGCTACCGCTGCTGGAAGCGATCAACGCCGGCTGGGTTCCCTCGCCTGGCTATCTGGCCGGGATGCTGCCGGGCTTCGCCGACGGCGGACTGGTCGGCAGCACATCGATGGGTGATCCGCAGCGTTGGCGCGATCTGCTCGGAACCGGGCTGATCGCGGATGTGCTCGGCGGCGTCGGCGGTGCGGCCATCGACGCGGCAGGTGCGGTCGGGGCCGCGCTCGGCGGCGCGCTGGGGCCTGTCTTCGGAATGGGTGGGCCGCTCACCCGACGCACCAACGACCCGGTGAAAGTTGATCTGAGTCCGCAGGATTCATCGGGCCTCAGTGCCGCTCCGCCCCTGTCGGCGGAGCTGAACGTCCAGCCGCAGGGTGTCATGAACGTGGCGCCTGCCTTTGCACAACCGTCGACGACCGCGAACACCGGATCGGTGGCGCCACTGGCGTCGCTGTCCGAGGCACTGACGGCGGGGATCATGTCCTCGGCGACAGAAGCCGGCGGACGGGTGGGCTTGGCGCTGGGCGAGGCGATCGCTCCCGCATTGGGACCGGCCGGTCAGCTGGCACCGGAGATCGGCAAATCTCTCGGTGAGTCGATCGGATCCCGGTTCGGGGGCGGGTTCGCCGCCTCCATGTCGCTGAAGACCCAGATCGAGCCGATGCCGACCGATATGTCGGTCGACGGAGGGGCTGGTGGCGCGGTCGCGCCCGGTGGTGCTTCGCCGACAACGGTGACCAGCTGGGGTGGTGGTGACGGCGGGTCGACCGGTGGCGGCAACAGTGTCGTCGTGTCCGGCGGGTCATCTGGCGGTGTGACAATCCTCAGCACCGGAGGAACAACGGCGAGTGGCGCGTCCACCACACCGCGAACCCCGAGTCTCAGTGAGGGGCTCACGGGGACGAGTCTGGCTGAACCCCAATATCTGAGCACATACGGCGGCGCCGACTATATCGATCGCGCTTCGATCGTGGGCAGCGAGCTGGCGAGCAACTTCGGCAAATCGCTCGGTCTGAGCGACACCACTGCCCTGCGTGAGGCCGGTTCTACGGTAGGAGCTCTGGTCGGTGCCCTGGGTATCCCGTCCATCTCTGACGCGCTCGCGGCTGACGGCGAGCTCGCCAAGCAACTCGGCATCAATCCGGACGACGAATTCTTCCTGCCGTTCGAGCAGCAGAAGGCCTTCGATTTCAGCGAAGGCGACAATCTGTCCGCGGGCATTTCCGGATTTCTGTCCGGCGCCTCGTCCGGTGGCCTGGTCAAGGGCGTCACCGGAGCCGCCAAGGGCCTTGCCCAGGACGCGGCAGGACAGGTCGGCAGCTTCCTCGGCGCGGGTCTGGGTACGGCAATCGCCGGACCGGCCGGTGCCGCGATCGGTTCCGTGCTCGGTTCGCTCGCCGGCTCGGTCGTCGCGGGCAAGGCGGTCGACCTCGTCGCCAAACCCATCGAATGGGTGGCGAGCACCGCCAAGGAACTCGTCGGCACCGGCTTCGGTCTGACGGACCTGGCCGAGGGCCCCGGCGGGCACACCGCCCGCGGCGACATTTTCAATTTCAACGGTATGGACCCCAAGAGCGTCGCGATGTCCATCGCCCGCGTCCAGCGCCGTCAATCGTTTGCGCAGCAACGCGGAGGAGGGCTCGGGCGATGACCCACCAATTGCTCAGTACGCAGGACACCAAGATCGTGGTGTGGGACGTCAACGGCCGGGTCTGGCATCTGGCGGGCCAGAATGCCGGGCGCGAGGGCGTAAGGCTCTCAGCCCAAACAGGATTCATGTTCGCACCCGTTCAGCTGCTCACCACCGAAGGTGCCCGCCAGGATGGCGCCACTTTCGCCCGGTCGGTTCGCTGGAAGAAGGAGTGGGACTTCCTCGCCATCATCTCCACCGCGGCCGGCGCCCGGGAATCCAACCCGGTCCGTGAATTCCTCGCCGTCCACGACGCGTGGTTCCGGGGCTGGTCCACCGACAAGCCGGTGACGGTCGGCTACTTCACCCGTCACCAGGGCTGGCGATTCCAGCAGTTCCAGCTCGATAGCGCTCCCGAACCTTCGGGCGATATCGATCCGGCGCGCAACGGTTTCGCCATGTACAAGATCTCGGCGACCGCCATGGACCCGCTCGAACGCCACTTCGACGAGACGCAGGTCTGGACCAATGCCTCGGGCACCGGCGAGGGCGTCCTCCGCCTGCGCAACGCAGCCGACCAGCCGGCGTGGCCGCGCTACACCATGAACGGCCCCGGGCGCTGGTCGATCCTCGACCCGGTCCCCAGCGACACCGGCCAGCCGCGCATGGTGCAGACCCCGCGCCTGACGGCCGGTCAAACCCTGCGCATCGACACCCATCCGCGCCATCGCACGGCCCGTCTCTACACAGAGGGCAATACCGTCGGCGTCAATGTCTGGGGCCAGCTCGCCGGCCGCCGCTGGCTCGCCTCGCTGGACCCGTGGACCAGCACCGACATCGTGGTAAAGGTCGAGGACGGGAACACCGAGTCGAGCATCATCGGGGCGGTGACACCGCGGTCGTCACGACCGTTCTGATTCTGCGTTCCAACTGAAGATCGATCGAGAGAGAGCCCAATCCCTTTGCAGGGGTTGGGCTCTCTCCATTCCGAAGGAGGTATCGCCATGCCGGTGCCAGCGCCGGTCGTGGCGTATGACCATTCCCAATTCTCCGACTGGCTAGCGTCGTTGACACCGTTGGGAGCCACGTCCAACGCGAGTTCTTCCCGAGAACAGCGGGTGCACAGCCGAAATGGGATGACGGCCGCTTCGGCGGCGCGGGCGTATGAGCGGGTGCTCGGGGTTCGTGACATGGACAGCCGTTCCCAAGACCGTGTTCAGACTGCGCGGTTCGTAGCTGCCCCGCTCGAGGATCAAGGCCTG
Organism: Nocardia sp. NPDC060259; assembly: GCF_042728775.1. NCBI lineage: Bacteria > Bacillati > Actinomycetota > Actinomycetes > Mycobacteriales > Nocardiaceae > Nocardia > Nocardia sp. NPDC060259. The sequence continues at coordinate 19,404 of NZ_JBHXAY010000064.1, read as the reverse complement.
CCGATGATCCCCGGTCTGACCACTGACGATCCCAGGTTGTCGGATAGGCCGGCGGTGCCGACGGACTTGCCGCCGGCCCAAACCCCTCGCAACCAACCGCTCCGGGACCCGTTCCCTCTGTGCCTGCCGCGGCGCCTACACCGTCTGCGTCCCAACCTCAGACCGCACCGACCAATCCAGCATCGGCACCTGCGACAACCAGCCCGCAGCCGGCGCCGACAACCGCACCGGACGTGACGCCGGCACCTACTGCCACAACACCGGTCAGCCAGCCGTCATCGTTGACCAGCTTGATGCTCGGTGTGCAACAGCCAGTCGTCAGCCAAACCCTGAACTCTGGCCTGCCGGATGTTGTGGACTTCGCCCAGCACGCACCGGTGAATCCGGGTGATTCCACCAGCTTCGCGGGAGTCGCGACCGTCACCATCGGAAACGACCACACGACCATCACCAGCACCCACAACCCGGTTACCGGTGACATCGATACAAAGGTCCGAGACAAGTTCGGCGCGCCGGCATCTGAGAGCCACTCCAAAATCGTGCCAGGCACCGGTGGCTTGACTCGCGATACCACGATTATCGACAAGTCCGGAGTTTCTAGAATACGAACTGTCGACGACGGGCAGGGAAATCTCATTACCTGGACGGCGAATCCCGATGGTTCGCATTCGGTGCACTACCACAAGTCGAACATTATCGTGGTCGAACCCGCGCCGGGATCATCTACACCTACTCAGATTATTCAGTTGAGCCCGGATGGGACCAGCGGCCACGTCACGATGTGGCATAGCGACGGTAGCACCAGCAGCGCCGACTTCAGGCCGAGCCTGTTTGGAACACCGGTCACTGAGTACACCAGCAGCGACGGTTCTTCGCTCGAAATCCTGACAGTTCCCGCAAGCAATGGCCAGCCGATCAGCATCGTAACCGATGCGATGGGCAACCGGGCGGTGGTACAGCCCGATGGTACGACAACAGCGGTTGACAAATACAACAAGGCTCTCGGCGGACCCTGGCATGGCAACAAATTCGACCCATCGAGCGCCACCTGGGTTACAGATCCGATCACGAGTCGTGGGCCCATGGTCCGAGTTCCCGATGGGACCTCGATCCAGAAATGGTACGGACGAAAGCCCGACGGTTCCAAGTATGAACTCGATGCCTATTTCGATGAACAGGGAAACCTCAGAGGTATCGGAAACTCTGATTCCAAAGGAATCAAGTACACATCCTATGGTTCCATTGACGGCATATTCGTGCCGACCGACACGCTCGACCTTGACGCCGGAAACGCGATAGATAATCGGCAGCTTGTTTACGACGCGGTCATGGTCGTGTTCGGTATCCCTGAATTGGCGATCCTCGGTACGCGACTCGGTGTCGGTATTGGTGGCCGATACTTCGGGAGCCAACTCGCTGGCCATGGCGCATCTCTGACCGGACGGGAACTCGCGGTTGCCGGGTTGGGCGCAGGCGATGCCCTCACGGGTCTTGCGGGCGGAGCGCGAGCGGCCAAGAATCCGACCTTCCCATCTTCAACTCCCCAAGTTCAGGCACTACGGCCAAGCCCAGCACCAGGCCGGCCTCAGCAGGCACAACTGTCGGCGAACGCGCCGAAGCTACGACCAAGCAGCCCGGCGCAATCCCCGATATCTGTCGCGGTAAGTGTGCCGCGCGACGTCTACTTGCGCCCTGGTATGGGTGTTCCGCTGTCTCAAACGTTGAAGTCCGAAGCCCAGATTGGACAGGCAGTTCGAGACCTCAATATGCAGGTTGAGCAGCTGCTGATGTTCGAGGCCAGAGCGAAGACATTAGCTAATGCGGGTGCGCGTAACACATCGCCGAGATCGCAACTGAGCAGTTCTTTGAGCTCTGGACCTGGCACAACTTCTGTGTCTGCTTCGAATGCGTCGGCAACTAGCGGTGTTGGATCTGGCAAGGTCGGATATTCGGGAAAGCAGACGAATAGTATTCCGTCAAACAACACAAGTTCTCCGAAAAGCAGTGGCCCGGTTGGGCGACGTCCAAACCTGTGGCCTAATGCTGAGACTTGGCTCCACATAGACAGAGGTGAACTGAAGCATGGAGGTAGGGCGACGGGGTATCACCATCGCCCAGATGGAAAAGACCGCTATGGTGTGCGGGTAACTAATAGAACGGCGCCGAATAGGCAAGGAGTCTACGAGGGAACTGTTCATATGGATCGGTGGACCGGTAGTGAATGGGTAACAAAGCGGGGCATTTCGACATTCTTTCCCGATAGTTGGACCAAGGCGCAGGTCCAACGTGCTGTCGAAGCGGCGAGCCGCAACGTCAAGCGTGTGGACGGCAACTATTGGGAGGGGTACTATCGAGGCCTTCGGATAGGTGGGTACTTTGATTTGAGTACCGGGCGCATAATTACCGCGTATCCTATACTGAAGAACAAGTGACAGCGCTGATCCTACTGAAACCGGGGAAATAGATGATTAGAGATGGCTTGTTTGTGGCGGATGGAGATTGGGTCCGAGACGCGGGCCCTATCGGCAGTGCCGAAACTGTGATCGCCGCCTGGTTGTATCAGGATATTCAAGGCGGCCTCGATAGTCTGGTGATGGTCGCTGACGCGATCAGGAGATCTTCGCGGCTCGGCGGTGCGGACTTCGAACGATCTGGCAATGCGTGGTTTCTTTCTGTCGATTCCAACGGTGTATCGGTAGAGAATCATTATGTGGACAATCTCGGATCCGGAATTGTCTCGCATGACGACGTCTTAGACGTGGTGCGTCAGTATTGGGACGCCTTGGTCCGAATCGGAATTCAGGGTGATTTGCGTTCAGCTCTTGAGCGATTCGAGCACCAGTATGGACGGAAGGCGGAGGTGCCTTGGTGTTCGGATTGAGCAAATGTGGGAGTGGGCTATGGGGCGAATGATAGATATCGACTTCCATTTTGGTGGAGTTGTAGACGCAATTGAATTGATCCAGTCTCTCCTGAAGTCCGGGGTGTCGCTCGTTTCGGACGGGTCGATCAGGTTTCATTTGAACGATGATTTCGATTGGGAAACCAGGCCCGAGGGTGATATTCAGGAGGTCATGGCGGCCCTTCAAGTGCACTCCGAAGCTGGGGATGCGGTGGGGGTGGATGTGTATTTCGATGATTCGTCTTTGGGCGGCTCTTTGCTCATTCCGGCCGAATCGACGGTTGTCTACTTCATTCTACCCAACCACCGCGCGGTTATCGGTCCTACGGAATTCACGGACTTTAGCTGGTATCTGGAGAGGTTGATTCAACCGTTCCGTGCAAACGCCTTGTCGGGCTTCGAATGTCACGATTTCTATCCACGATAAAGAAATTCCTTCGCGCGTCCTACGCGGAGCGTGTTCGACAGATTCTCGAATAACATAACTGGTCAGCTGAAACCCAACCCGGTTCGGGTTGGGTTTTTTTATGCCCAAATCAACGAAAGGTGGTGGAGGATGGGTGTTTGGGACCCGCACGCGGAATCGCGGCGGATGGATGAGATGTTTCGGGTCGAGCAGGAGGATGCTCGGGATCAAGAGGTTCTGGTCCGGTACTGGGACAAGGACATGCAGGAGGTGGGGGAGGAGCGGAGCTATCTGTCGCTGCAGATGAGTTTTCCGCGGAACTCGGCCGGCGGGTTGAAGATGATCTGTCCGCGGGACATGGTGCACTTCGACCACCTGTTCGGCAATCATGCCGACACGACGCTGCCGATCACTGTGAACACCAGGGGTTTTCGGTGGGACGGGTACATCACCAAGGCGTCGATCGTCCGCGATGACAACGGGGTCGAGACGGTGGACATCGAGGCGATTCACGCCTGGAACCACATCTCGACCATCTGCTGCTGGGCGAGCCCGTTCGCGCCGGTGCTGGCCCAGTTCCCGCGCCACCACATCCTGTTCGGTCCGGTGCGGACACTGGTGACGACCTATCTCACGATGAATTTGATGCGGCTGCAGGGGAATACGACCTTCCCGATCACGGTCGTGCCGGTTGATCCGCGCACCGATACCAGCCGGTGGAGCGCGGCCTCGGCCCGATTCGACATGGCCGACAAGCTGTTCCAGCCGATGCTCGAGGATTCGGGCGTCATGTTGACGGCGCGGTTCTTCCTGCCCGGTGAGGACGAACAGCCGGCACCGGAGTGGTACTACCTCGACAAGCCGACTGTGGTCCTCGAGACCGTGGACAAATCGGGTGTCACCGGGCCCACCGGTTCGTTGCTGGACGGGATCATCTCGTGGTTCGAGGAATTCGCCGACGACGGCACCACGCCGATGCGGTACCCGAAGTTCGACTCGACCACGGAGTACGAGGCGGTCTATGGAACGCCGGGGAAGTTCGGCACCATGCGGAATCTGCCGTGGGTGTGGTACTTCGAAGGCGAGTACTCCGGGATCGGCGCGTCCGAGGTGGCGCTGCACAAGCCCACCGCGACCGACATCATCGTCGGTGGTCGCTCGCCGGGCTGGGTCAACGCGGGCATCGAGATGGCGATCAAGGCGCTGCTGTCGTTGATCGGCATGGACTGGCTCTACCGCGGCCAGCTCGATGATGTGTTCCTGGCCTGGATGGTCTATCGGGATATGGAACGGGTGGGCAAAGCCGGACCCTACGCCTTCCGCGAGCTGTATATCACCGGCAGCGACAAGGCGTTCACGCTCGACGGCTTCGTCGCTGCTCGGCAGGGTTTGCATCTGACCCGTGGCTACACCAGCCACAAGGTGACGATCCAGGACAACGCTCCCTATCTGATCGGCCGCGATTTCGGCCTCGGCGACCAGATCGGCTTCGCCATGGGCCAGAAAGTCTTCACGGATTTCGTCACCGAGCTCACCTTCATCGACGACCGCGAAACCGCGGCGAGCTGGCAGATCACCGTCGGCGATGGCTCCGACGAAGAGGACTCCGTCGTGAAGGCGTGGCAGCGGCTCGGCCGTGTGGCTTCGGCGATCAAGGACCTGTCGACGGATGTAGGCGCCGACCTGGACCTGCTCATCTTCTGAGGCAGTCCGAAACAAAGGAGAATTCAATGGGAGACATCAGCTTTCCCGCACGGCTGCGGGTCCATCGTCAGCCGGATATCGACGGGTTGCCGCTGGTGACCGCGGAGGTCGAGCTGGCACCCGAGGTGGCGGAGTTGCCGCTGCCCGGTGGTCCTGCCGGTGTCGCGGGAGGCCGTGGGCGGCCGCGGACTTCGTTCCGAAAGATGGGCGTGCTGGCAGACAGTGCCGCGCGACCGTCGGGACTCGGTCCCGAGGACCGGGGCAAGTGGTGGCACCGGCTCGACGACAACGGCATGGATGTGTGGACCGGCGCCGGTTGGGTGCACTCGGTCGACGCCGTCGGGCCGGCGGGCCCTGCAGGGGCAGCCAACAGCATCACAGTCCTGGACACCGTCCATGAAGCGACACTGACCGAACCGGCGCTGGAATTCCTCGGCAGTGGTCCCGATCAGCAGCTGCGGGCGACGGTGCCCGCAGGTCCGCGCGGCCCGGTCGGGCCGCCTGGAGATTCCGGCACGATCACCGAAGCCGACGACTACGAGGAAGCGACCGGCCCCAGTCACGGCGGTGTGTTCGCCTACGACCGCGCCACCCGGCGATTCCGATCGACGCCCGCGCCTTTGGGTTCCGGCCCGTGGGGCTGGTATCAGGAAGACTTCCCCGCGGAGCAGATCGCCGCAGCCAGCCGCGTCGACGGCGGCACCTTCACGATTCCGGCTCAGCCGTTTCGGTGGCGACCGCAGGTGTACGGACACATCTACGCGCACTCGAACACGACGAGTCAAGCTGCCGAGGTGACGGTGCGGCTGGGAAGTTCGCAGGGGCCGATCGTGGCAACCGGCACCGCTTTCGGCGTCGGGTCACCCGGTGCCTGGATGTACGTGCCGGTCTTCCCGTGCCTGCGGGACGGAACCACCACCCGGGTGCTGTCGCCCACGTCCGATTTCGCGACCGTTCCCGTCGGCCAGCCGACCACCCTCGTCGTGTCGGTTGAGCGAATCGGCACCGGTCCCAGCTCCGACAAGGTCGGGTTCATGCCGACACGGGCATCGATCATCGCTTTTGCCGAGCCCACGGAATGAGATGAAATGACTTCGGTAGGAAACTATTTCGACGCCACCGCGGTTCGGGGTCTGGACGAAGGAGTCGGTACCCCCGGACTCGTACAGGCACTCCAGGGAACGCCGCGTGACGGCGGCCTCGAACTGACGACCGGCGCCGTCGGACCCCAGGGCCCGGCGGGCGAAGCCGCGCGACTGTTCCGCTGGGAAGGCGACATCGCCGATCAGGCCGCGTTGACCGCCCTCACCGCGAAGCTGAGCAGCGCCCATGCAGGCAAAGCCTGGCGGGTGCTTTCGACCGGTGGGCTCGCGTACTGGAACGGGACGGGGCTGGACACCTTTCCAGACGCCTTCGGAGCGCCGGGCCCCGATGGTGAGTCGTGCTCGGTGTCGATCGGCAGTGTGACCACCGGGCCGCCGGACTCCGATCTGCAGGTGACGGTCACCGGTGCAGCGCCTGATCTCGTGCTGGACATCGTTGTGCCGCGGGGTATTACGGGCAGCAAGGGCACAGAAGGCGGCCCCGGCCCGATCCGCCAGGCCACGGACTACGCCGACGGTGCCCACCCCGACCGGGCTGTGCCCGTCTGGAACGCGACTACGAGTAAGTGGTCGGGACAACCCTATCCAGGGCTGCGTGGGCCGTGGACGATCGTCGAGGATCGCGCGTGGGACGGCGGTCCCGGCTTTGCGCCCTCGCAGTCGGGGGTTTCGGCCGCGTCGATGGTCGTGGCGCAACTCCAGGTTCCCGCCCAAGACACCGACTGGCGCCCGATGATCACCGGTGGCGTCGTTCTCCGACCGCTGGAGAACTCCGACCAGTTCACCACGCGGATCGACGCCGAGGTCCGGATCGGCTCGGGGTCGGGTCAGATCGTCGCGTTGGGGAGTGGCTACGTGACGGGTGTGCGGACACGAGTTCGGTTCCAGCCGTATCTGGCGACCCGGAACGTGACCCCGGCGAGCGCGGTGGGCGTCATCCCGGCAGGTCAGGCGGCGACGCTCGTTGTGGTCGTGCGTCGCGGCGCGGGCTCGGCGAATTACGACTACCAGATGGCCGACGCGCAGATCGTGTGCACGGCCCGGCCCGTGGGGGTGCTGTGAACAGCGAAGACGTGACGACCGTGTACGACAAGGACGTCATGATCACCATGCGCGGTGTGGCCGACTCCGTCGGCTTGCCCTACACCGTGAACCCGGTCGAAGTCGTCGACCGTGAAGTGTTGATCGAACTGCGCGAAGGACCCGCGGGCGGGCCAGGGCCGGAGGGCGCTGCGGCGTGGCCGTGGGCTTGGCAGGGGGACATTGCCGATGTCGCCGCGCTGACAGCGCTCGGTCTCACCACCGCTGATGCCCGCAAGGCCTGGCGTGTGGTTTCCGAGAACGCGATCTTCTACTGGACCGGTACCGAGTTCATCGCCTTCGCCGATGCGTTCCGGCAGCCGGGACGACGCGGAGCGGTGAATGCGCTCACCGGTATCGGGTTGGCAGGCGCGACCGGGTCCGCCGCAACGGCCCGCATCCTGGGTTCAGCGCCGAACCAGCAGCTCGAGATCACCTTTCCCCGTGGCGCCCAGGGGGAGCAGGGCGATCCCGGTAGCGCTGGGAGAATCGCCGACGCCTCCGACGTTCTGGTCACCGAAGACCAGCCGCTCGGCCAGGGCTACGTCCTTGGCTTCGACAGCGCGGCCGGGAAATTCCGGCCTATCCCCGCACCCCGTCTGCGCGGTCCGTGGACGATCGGCAACAACCAGTTCCTCACCGCACAGAATCTGAAGGAAGACAGCAAGGTTCTGGCGGCCATCACGATCCCGGCCCAACCGAACGCTTGGCGGCCGTGGATCGAGGGCGCTGTGGGTATCGCGTCCGATACACCGACCCGGTGCGATGTCACGGTGCGCATCGGTGCGCCGGACGGCGACATGGTTGCCACGGGTTGGGGTCACTGGGTATCGCGATTCGCGCACGTACTGATCTCGCCTGGTTTCGAGTATCCGGTCATGCCCGGTGCCCAGTTCGGAATCGTGCCGGCCAATCAGACCGTCACCCTCTACGTCGTCGCGTCTCGGGCGGAAGGTGGCGGGACGTACACGGTCAACGGCAATTACTCCCACTTGCAGGTTCGTGCGCTGCCGGCTTGATCCGGCCCACCCCCGCAATACTCCCGAAAGGTATTGAGCCATGGCTGATCTGCCTCCGCTCGACTACGGCAAGGTCGTCGGGCGATTCCTCGCCAACGTGATCGACGGCCCCGACCTGGGCGACCTGCCCGAGTTCCCGCCACTGAGCGGCACCATCACCTTCACCGCGGACGCACCGAAGGTGCTCGTTCGCGACGCGCAGCCCGCGCCAGCCACGTACGTGCAGCTCCCGAAGCACTATGAATGTCAGCTCGACGAGTTCGGTTACCTGACGTGGCGTGGTAAGCGTGGCGTGCGGCTGGTCGCGCCGAGCGCGGCGACGAACCCGTCCGAGTGGACCTGGCGCGTCTCGTTCGACCTGTCCTACGACGGCGAACGAATCCCTATGGACTCCTTCAGCTTCCATGTTCCGAAGTTTTCGGCAGGTCCGGACCCGGAGACCCCTGACAACGGCTCGACCGGCCTGGTCGACCTGACTCTGGCCGCCCCAGTGCCCGCGACGTCCGGCAACGCCGTTGTTGTCGGGCCGGCGGGTCACGGCATCCAGATCGACGGTCAGGTCGACACCTACCCGCAGCTCCCGTCGTCTCCGCCGGATGGCAGTCAGTACATCGTCAAAAGCGATGGGCTGCTGTACATCTATCGCACCGGTTCCGGCTGGACGCCGAACGGTCAGGGTGTTGTCGTGCGGGGTCCCGCGGGTACAACGCTGTGGAGTGGAATCTCCGGGAAACCGACGACCTTCCTTCCGGTGATCGGTGACACCGCAACCACCGCCGTCGCCGGCGACGACCCGCGATTGACCAATGCGCGTACGCCCACGTCGCACACCCACCCGATCGGCCAGGTGACGGGCACCAGTGCAGCTGTCAGCACCCTGCTCGCCGCCGCAGACGAGGCCGCAGCACGCACCGCCATCCAGGCCGTGTCCGACAACGACTCCCGACTGTCGAACGCCCGCACCCCCACCGCGGCGGGCCAGGCGTACGACATCTCATTCAAGTCACATATCGGTGTGCGTGCCGTCGGCGCGGGCAACACGATCCCGGAAGGGCTGCGGATCGAACGAGCACTGTCCGTGTCCAAGGTGACCTACCGCGGCGAGACCGCAGGCACCGGAAACCTGGTCGTCGAATTGCGGAAGAACGGCGTCGCGGTCGCAGGTACCTCGGCAACCATCGCCGCAGCGAACCACGCGCTGGACACCAGCGTGAACGGCTCGTGGAACTTTGCCGCCGGTGACCGGGTGACGGTCCATGTGACCACGGCCGACAATCCCGCCGGACGGGGCTTGCAGGCGAGTCTGGCGGGGGTGACCGTGTGATGCCGACAGTATTCCTCGGCGGGCCGATCGTGTTCTGGACACCGCTCGAATCCAGCCCGGAGCCGGAGAGTCCCGACGGGACGCCGTACTGGCAGAGTCCGGAGTCCGGCTATCCCGGCGCGATCGAACAACCCACTGATCCCGAGCCAGACCCCGGCACCGAAACACCGACCGAACCCGATCCCGCCACTGAACCTCCTTCGGACGAGCCGGATCCTGCGGAACCTGGCTCGACGGGTGGTGAGTAATCGATGCCGCACGTTTTTGCGGGCCTCGGTGCCAAGCTGCCGTCGGGTATGACCAAGGACGGCACCAGCACGATGGGTGATACCACTGACTGGACCGTGGTTCCGGGGTGGATCGCGGACACCGCCAACTATCCCGGGTCAGCGGTGTCCAGCAACGGTCTGCAGACCCAGTCGAGTGATGGTGGAGCCCAATTGGTGTGTGCGGTGGTCTTTGCCGGTGGCGCGATGTCGGGCAGTTATCAGGCCAGGTTGCGAGTCGGCAGTGTGGTTGTGGCCACCGGTGCGGCGGTGTCCGGAACCAGCGGCACGTTGACAGTGAGCGCAACTGTGCCGGTGAACGCCGGTGACGTGGTGACGGTTGAAACGCAGACCAGCGTTCAGGCTGCCTGGCGGGCATCAGTTTCCGGTGGCGCGGGGACCTACGTCCGAGTGAGCTGACCGGTCAGCACGCTATCCGAACATCATCCGAATATTCAGCGAGGGAGCTCAGGCCCGGATGGGTTGGGCTCCCTCGCTGTTCGAGTTCACCCGGCGCTTGCCGAGCTGCCCGCGAGCAGCCGACCGCGCCTCAGACATCGCCGACCTTCACTGATCGGCGACCAAACAGAAAGTTCGCACATGCAGAAGACACTGACCGTCGTCGCGTCCACTGGTGGCGCCGAGTTCTATATGCCCGGCTTCGTCAAGATCGACGCGATGCGGCAGACCGGACGGTGGGGCCACGCCTCCGAATACGATGTTGTGATCGACGACCAGGCGCTCGACGAGGTATCGGTAGTCTCGATCGGCAACACTGCCGATACGCCGGCAGATCAGTTCCCCGGCAACATTCCGCTCGGCAAAGCTCTCCTCGGTGACAGCCCTATGTACATGTACTACACCGCCAATCCGGCTCCGTCGTGGAACGTCGAGAAGACCGTGGTGATCAGCGGGCGAACCTGGGGAATCGAGGCATACATCAAGGGCTTCGTGGCCATCGACGCCATCCAGCCACGAGGTGACTGGGACCGCCTGGATGTCGTTGTGCGCTACCGGCCCAACGACTCGGCGCTGCACAAGATCACGGTGTCCACGACGGCGCCGGACCGGGAGCTGCCCGCGAACGCCATCGACCTCGGCGTGGTCTGGCAGAACGATATGGCCCGTTACGCGCGCTACACCGACGAGATCGTCACTCCGACCCCGTAGCCGATGCCGATGCCGATGAGCATCCAAGCATCGGCCTCGTAGAAGTCGGCGAGGGGGCGGGTGGCGCAGCCGTTGGCTTGATTTCGAGTCCTATTGCCAACATCTACGTCTCCGGCCGAATTACGCGAGGTACTCCCATGGCCGTCAGCTTCTACCCGGCTGTGAATGAATGGATATCGAACGATCGATCAATCACTGCCAGTGAACGTGTCGCTGACCAATTCTGGCGAGGCGGCGATCGCTAGACGCGAGTACTTGAGTTCTTTGACGTATGATGTCTGATCAAGGCGCGCCAATGTAGGTGCAGTCTTCCGCTGCAAACGTTGGGAACTATTCGATCATGCGATTCGACCTTGATGGCGCAATGAGGGCTCTTGGGGTAGTGAGAGAATTTGATTGGTCGTGGACTGAAGGCGATTTGATCAGGTTCGCTTCCGCGGCCGGCTGGGCTGTGGCCGAGATCGGCGCGGAACCGCTGCGATTGTCGACAGATCTCGACGTTGAATTCCGCGATGTGCATTCAAATATTGGTCCTATCGGTGGCAAGGCCGGCCGGGAGTCGCTTAATCGGATCATATTCGAGGTGGCGGGCGTTGACACGGTCGATTCGACATCGGCAGCGGAGCTTGTTAGCGCTTTCAATGCTATCGCTGAAGGTGTATTTCAAACCTTCGGGGAACAAGCAAACCGATGGTGGATCGAGCCTACTCGTGGTTTGCGATGGGACCGTCCGAATCTTGTGGTGACGGTCTTCATCAGCAAGGTGGCAGTCTCCATAAAGCTCGTCAACCCGGACTATCAGAGATTTCTCGATAAGATCGACGACTCGCTATCGGGCAGCAACAGCGAGGTCTAAGGGAGTGCGGCTCTCATTTTCGTGATCGATTGTGCTGCATGATGTCTGGTCGTGTTGGAGGTGCTGTCGCAGCGGGCGGCACATGACGAGGTGCGAGTTTGGTGGAGCGGTTGTTGCCGGAATTCGATCCGCCCCAGCAGGTTGGTGTGGCGACGGTCGATCAGCGGCACGCTCACCCTGATCCGGCGTGGGGTCCTGCCCGACCCGGTGTCCAGTCCGGGTGAGCCGCCGCACGATTGGCCGAGTGAATCCGGCATGACCGGTGCTACTACGTTCTTCGCGGACAACGGCGTGTTCTTCTGGATGTACCGGGATCTCTTCGGCACCGGCGGAAACTACCCGGCGAACTAGGCTCGGCTCGTAGCTGACCCGAGGTCCTGGCTTGAAACGGCCCACACCCCAAATGGGGTGTGGGCTGTTTTTGTCGTAGTGGGCCCCTTGGTTGTCGAATAGTGTTATGCGGCGACGCTATTCGATGCCATCTGGATCGTTGGTCGATGCTACGATCGCCGGTTGCCCGCGTCTATGCGGGCTCGAGCGAGATTTAGGGGTAGGCGTGTCGACGCCAGGAGAGATTCGGTCGGTGCAGGCCGACTTCAGTACGGCCAATGGGATCTATTGCTGTGTGTGCGGTGCTACGCCCGCGGTGCGCACGTCGATTCGGGCGCATCGTGGATTCTTTGTGTTCATGCAGTTCATCACCCAGCCGGGACCGTTCTGCCGGGATTGTGGGACGGCGACGTATCGGCGGTTGACTGTCGAGAGTGCGTTGCTCGGGTGGTATGGGCTGATCTCGGTGGTGGCGAATCCGGTGATCATGTTGCAGAACATCGGGGCGGCCAAGCGTTTGCGGCGGTTGCCTGCTCCGATTCCTGGTGGTCCGCGGGTGCCTCTCGATCCGGGCAAGCCACTGTGGCGGCGGGCCGGCATGCTCGGGCTACTCATTCCGGTGATACTCGGGCCGTTGCTGGTGGTCGCCGGTATGAGGGCCGAGGAGCGGTCGGCGAGCAGTGCTGAAGTCGGGGATTGTGTGGTGAACCTCCACGGCAACCGGACCGAGGACGACAATCCGAATGTCGAGAAGATCTCCTGCTCGGACCCGCGCGCGACCGGCAAGGTCATAGCCAAGGCCAGGGGAAGCAAAGGGCACTCGGATTACGAGAACGACTACCTGTGCGCCAGCTATTGGGCAACCGAGTTCATCTACACCACAGACGAGTTCACCCTCTGCCTGGTTACGCCGTGACGAGGGCATGCGGCCCTGGCCGAGCGATATATCATCCGATATCATCGAGTCATGGAAACCGTGCGTGACCTGCGCCGCGCCGATGGCTGGCCTGACCCAGGCTGAGCTGGCGCAGCGGTCCGGTGTCGCTCAGTCCAACATCGCCGCCTATGAGAGTGGGACACGGCGGCCTTCGCCGACGATGTTGAGTCGGCTGCGGGACGCGGCCAAGCCGCGCCCCTCCCGCGTGATCGCCGAGCACCGCGATCAGATCATCGCGCTCGCCTTGCGGCACAAGGCAAACCGTGTGCGTGTCTTCGGTTCGGTGTCGCGGGGTGAGGATGTCTCGGGGAGCGACATCGATCTGCTGGTGCGATTCGATGCCGACGCGGATCTGCTCGATATGGCCGAGCTGATGCTCGACCTGGAGGAGCTCACCGGCCTCCATGTCGATCTGGTGTCCGAAGGTGGTCTTCCCGCGGGGCCACACCCGATCCGGGACGAGGCCAAGCCGCTGTGAGCGGCCGGGACACCGGCGAACGCACAGCCAGGAGCCTGCGAGACTTCCTCGCCTTCAGCGAGATGGCGGCCAGAATCGTCAGCGGCGGCAAGTCCGCTTACGACTCCGACGAGATCACCAGGCTGGCGGCCGAGGCGGTGCTGCACCGATTGGGCGAATCGGTGGCCCGGCTGCCCGAGGAATTCATCGTCGCGCATCCCGAGGTTTCGTGGCGCGGGGTCAAGGCGACGAGGAATCTGGTCGCGCACAATAATGACGCCGTCGACCACAACATCCTCTGGAACCTCCTCGTGAACCGGCTGCCCAGCGAAGCCGCAGTCGTCCGCGAGATTCTTGCCCAACTTGAATCTGCCGAAGGCTAGGCGCTCAGGTCAGTAGGCGTCGGGACAACTACCGCGTAGAGGTCGGCGAGGGTGGCGAGGGCGCTGGCGTGGAGTTGGTCGGCGGGGACTTTGCCGAGGGGGCGGGTGGCGCAGGCGTTGGCTACGACGGTGGGTTTGTTGCCGCGGAGGAAGGCGCCTTCGGTAGTGAAGGTGACGCACATGTGGGTCATGAAGCCGGCGATGATGACGGTGTCGTTGCCTGCGGCGTCGACCAGGTCGCCGAGGTCGGTGCCTACGAAGGCGTTGGGGACTGTTTTGACGACTACTTTTTCGTCGGGGGTGGGGGCGAGTTTGGGGTGGATTCGGCCGATTTCGGCGGTGATGTCGTAGGGGGTGTCTTTGCCGCCGTCGTTGATGACGTGGATGACTGTGGTGCCGGAATCTCTTGCCTTGCTGAGCAATTCGGCGGCGGCGTCGAGGGCGGGGGACCAGCCGGTGAGTTCCATGACGCCCTGGGTGTAGGTGTTCTGGTAGTCGATCAGGATCAGGGTGGAGTCGGCGAGGGTGGCGGGGGTTTCGTCGAAGCCGTTGAGCTGGCGGAGGGTCGTCGAAGTCATGATCTTCACGGTATGGATCGGCGGGAATGTCGGCAATGTCATGTAACCTGCAGATTCGGACATGGCGAGGAGGTCTGATGGCGGCGGGTCGGCTTGTCGTGATCGTGTTGTTCGATCGGGTCGATCTGCTCGATGTCACCGGGCCTCCCGAGGTCTTCTCGTTGTTGCAGCGGGAGATGGACGGGCCGACGGGGTATCAGGTGGTGCTGGCTGCCGAGAGCATGGAGCCGGTCACCACTTCGGCGGGTGTTCGGGTGCTGCCGGATGTGACGTTCGCGGAGGTTTCGGGGCGGCGGATCGACACGGTGGTTGTTCCGGGGGCGGTGGAGACGGACAGTAGTCGCCGGGTGCGGGCGGTGGTCGATCCCGAGGTTGTCGATGCGGTGGCGGTGCTGGCGAAGGGGGCTCGGCGGGTGGCATCGGTGTGCGTCGGTGCGCATATTCTGGCCGCTGCCGGGCTGCTCGACGGGCGGCGGGCCACCACGCACTGGTCGACCGCGCAGCAGCTCGCGGCCGAGCATCCGGCGGTCGAGGTGGATGCCGATCCGATCTACATCCGGGACGAGAACATCTGGACCGGAGCGGGTCTCACGGCGTGTCTCGATCTCACGCTGGCGCTCGTCGCGGATGATTTCGGGGACGAGATCGCGCTGCGGGTGGCGCGGCAGTTGGTGATGTATCTGAAAAGGCCGAGCGGCCAAAGCCAATTCAGTGTTTCGCTCGAGCCGGTCTCGACTACGCGGCGCATCGACGACCTCCGCCACTACATCGCCGGAAATCTCGCGCGTCAGCTCACGGTGACGGATCTGGCTGAGCACGCGCATGTCGGCGAACGTCAACTCACGCGGATCTTTCGCACCGAGCTCGGTATGACGCCTGCCGCCTACATCGAATCGGCGCGGGTGGAAGTGGCCCGGCATCGGCTGGAAACGACGGACGAAACACTCCAACGTGTCGCTGCCGCTTGTGGTTTCAATACTGTCGACACATTGACGCGGGCGTTCCGGCGACGGCTGGATACGACTCCGACGGAGTATCGCACCAGGTTTCGAATCGGCGGATGACATCGGCGCCTTGTGGCTCGAGCGATAGGCACAGAAGTGCTGTGAACTGTATCGACGGTTCGGGCAGGCAGGTTCGGAAATCGGCGAACGGTCAGGGTGGTCGGGCTCGTGAGTCGTTGCCGGGTGGTTGACATGTCGTATAGACGCTGGTCGGGCGAGGACGGCTGAGCGTCGGCTCGGTTCCGGCTGTCTTGCCCCCATTTCATCGGTCTCCCGGGGGCCGTCAGGCCGCTGTTAGACATCTCGTATGGGCGGAACATACTCCGCCGAAAATCTGAAAGATGAGGGGTTCACAATGAGCAAGATTCGTGTCTTCGGGGCGGCTGTGGCAGCGGCGGCGAGCATCGCGATGCTGGGCGCGGGAGTCGCGGCCGCCGCGGACGAGCCGACCAGCGGCTCTGCCGATGCGCTCCTGTCCGGGCTGACCACGGGCACGGCGGAGACCGAGCCGGTCGCCGAGGAGCCGGCGGGCTCGCTCGAGGGTCTGGATCTGGCCGCGCTGCTCGAGCTGCTGTCCAGTGGCTCGGGTGAGGCCGAGCCGGTCGCGGACGAGCCCGCGAGTTCCGCCGAGGGTCTGGATCTGGCCGCGCTGCTGGAACTGCTGAGCAGTGGCTCAGGTGAGGCTCCGGCCGAGTAGTTCGGATACGCCGAGTTTTCCTGCCGTTCACTTCAGGCGCGGATTCGGTAATTCTCTCGTGATATAAATTCGGCGATACGTCTGAAGGAGAGAATGTGAACAACGCCATCATCGCCGACGCCGGTTCCGCAACCGAACTGCTGGACATCGTCAACTTCCTGAGTCTGATGTCCTCGGCCTCGGGCAGCCTTCTGCTGGCCTGAGTCGGTGTCCACCGGCGCCCGTCGATTACTCGGCGGGCGCCGTGCTGTGTGCAGGGGGAAATCTGCCCGATAGCGCTCGGGATGGATTCCGGCGATAGTTTTCCGCACGGCGATTGTTATGCGCGAAATTTCCAGGTGTGACGCAGGTCTACTTCTGGCGGAGTATTCGCTGGTCGGCGAAAGTGAGCGAAGGTAATTAGACGCCTCACGTTTCACTTGTGTTCATAGACACGTATGTACCCGAACATCTGGTCTGCTAAACATATTCGCGCCAGCCGATTTCCGGTTCGGTGACAGAACTTCAGGAGATTATCAATGCGCAAGATGCGTACCCTCGGCATTGTCGCCATCGCGGCGGGCATCATCTTCGGTGGCACGGGTGTCGCCTCGGCCGACGAGACCGTTTCGGGCTCGGCCAACCTGGTTACCGGCCTGAGCAACCTGCTGAGCTCCGGCTCCGGTGAGACCAAGCCGCTGCCGACCGCCGTTGCCGACGACGAGGTCGTTTCGGGCTCCGCGAACCTGGTTACCGGCCTGAGCAACCTGCTGAGCTCCGGCTCGGGCGAGACCAAGCCGCTGCCGTAATCAGCCACACGCGTGCGAAGCCGCCGCGGTGAGTGCCTCCTGGCATCTCTCCGCGGCGGTTTCTTCGTTTCGGCGGTAGCTCTACCGCGCGGGGATCAGGCGGTAGAGCCACCAGGGGCGGGTGGGAAAGGCCGGATCGTAGATGCGCAGGAGCATGCGGCGTTCGATGCCGGTGCTGCGCTCGCGCACGCGCAGGTGCCTGCGGGCGATGTCCTGGGGGCGGACGTCGCTGGTCCACACGGGATCCCAGTCGGGGGATTGACCGCAGGATTCGGTGATCGCGGTGACACGCTGGGTCGGCGCGAGCGGCGCGAGCATGCGGAAGGCGTGGACCAGGAGCTGAGCTTCGGTAGTCCAGTCGATGAAGACCTTCTTCGCCGCCGGGTCGAGGAACATCCACTCGAGCATGTTGACGCCGGCGCCGAGGCCGGGGAACAGGCGCTGGTAGTCGGCGTTCGCGGCGAGCAGGTCCATGGTGGGGAACCGCTGTAGGCAGGCCGGATGGTTGAGGCTGGCCAGATCGGTCAGGTCCTCCGCGGACGGTGTGGCAGGCGCGGTGCCGGAATCGAGAGCGGGCAAGGCGAGTACCAGAATGTGCTTGCGATACCAGTGCGGCACATCAAGCGAGTCGAAAAGCCGCTGCAACATAGCGGGATTCGGCACCAGCGCGCCCGACTCGATCTGACTGATCAGCAGCGGCGCCATCTGCGCCCGCACCGCGAGCTCGGTGCGCGCCAGACCCGCCGCCATCCGTCGCTCGCGCAAATACACACTGAGCGCAGTATTTTCACCCATCACAACCCCCGAGCCTCACCCCGACCGACGGCAATTCCCAGGGTACGCCGGGTTCGGGACCTGGCCTTCGAAACGTCACACCCAGGCGCTCAGATAGCTCCTGACGTTGGGGGTCAGGTCTCGTAGGTGCGACCAAGGCAGTCTGCCCTGGTACTGAAGCCTGCCGACGATGAGCCCCGGGTGTACACCCATGGATGCCGCGCGGGCGGTGACCGCGCGTTTGGAAATCGGTGTGGAGAACTCGAGTCTGCCGGGCAGTGCCCATTCCATGGCGAGCTTGTCTGCTGCGTGTTCGGTTTCGTTCTGAGTGGCGGTGCACACGTCCGAGTCCAAGGCGATGCCACTGGCCAGATGTCCCAAGTGCACGTGGGCAAGTTCGTGCAGCAGTGTGAACACGACACTGTCGATGCGCTGAATGCGGCCGGATAGTGCGACTACTGGCGCCCCCGACTTGTCCAGATAGGCGCCGCCGTCGATCTTTCCCGACTTGAAAGGCGCTACGTAGACCAATCGAATTCCATACTGTCGGAACAGGTCAGGCAAGCTGGCGAGTGCGGAAGGTACGCGAGCGCGCCGGACGACTTCGCCCGCGAGTTTCCGAGTATCTCCCAGCGAAGCTACCTCCGACGGATTCAGCCGGACGGTGCGCCGAACGCACGAGATCCAAGCCAACTGCGCCGGTGAAATCGGCCTGCCCTCGTCGGATCGTCGTGCCGCGAACTCGATGACCGGCATCGACAACGGGTCGTCTATGCCCAGAAATTCGCAGACCGCGGCTTCCTCCTCATCGATTCCCGCGCCGGTGGGGACGATCCCTCGTTGCCGAAGTTCGGGCATCGGCACGAGTTGTGCGAGACGGGCACGCCTCGAAACCACGGCTGTTCGCTCCGACCCTGCGGTGCGAGACAGCGTCCACAAGCGGTAGATGTTCTGCAGCCGTAGCCACGTGGCAGCTTCCGTATCGGTCGCTGCCGCGATTTCCATCGCAGTCTCCGCAGTGATCTCCTTGTGCCCGTTGAGGATCTCGGAAACAGCCTGCGTCGGCCTACCCAGAATCTGGGCGAACTCGGCGACGGTCCAGCCGCGTGCCTCGATCTCGTCCCGGAGGTACTCGCCAGCCGGAAACGCCTGCGCAGGCAGCCCGGCATCTTCATTCATTTCTCAGGCCTCCCCTCACGGCAGATCAGTGGTAGTCGCACAGTTCGAGGATCACTACTGCGCGTCCCTCGTCATCGGTCTTGAACTGTAGGATCAGGCGCCATTTTCGGGTCAGTCTGATCGAGTAGTGCCCCTGCCGATCGCCTTTCAGCTTCTCCAGATTCAGTGAGCGGAAGTTTCGAAGTTCGATCTCGCTCGAGGCTGCCTGGAGTAGCTGAACCTTCTTCCGGTAGGCGATGACAGCCTCCGGGTCCAGCCCGTTGATCCGGAACTTGTCCACTTCCCAGAGGGAGCGAAGCTCGGCTTTCGCGAACTCGAGTCGCACTCCGTTCCCCCTTCATCACCCTACAGGTGATGGCGAGTCTACAGAGGCTGTTCGCCAAGACGAAACCGAATCTTGACCTGCGCAGATACAGCGAAGGGCTCGGAGTCCGAAGACTCCGAGCC
>NZ_JBHXAY010000063.1:0-40857 GCF_042728775.1 Nocardia sp. NPDC060259 | reverse complement strand
CCCCATTTGCGTCGCCCGCTTTTTTGGTTAAAACCCCCCCCCCCCCCCTTCCCCCCCCCGCCGCGGCCCACCGGCCGGGAGACAATCACCCCCGGCCGTTGCCGCTACCGCGGTAATTAGACCGCGACGGCTTCCTTCGACGTTTCTTCCTGACCCGCGACAACTTTCGTATCGCGCATCAGGATGACCGCGAGTACCGCGGCGGCCAGCGAGGCGAGGGCGCCGACACCGAAGGTGACCTGCATGGCGGTGCAGAAGGCGTCCCTGGCCAGCCCGATGACGGTGTCGTCGCCGGTGCCGACCGCGCCCGCGATCGACTCCTTGGCCGCGGCGGGCGCCGAATCCGGCATGGCGCCGGCGAAGGTACCGGCCAGCACGGCGCCGAGCACCGCGACACCGAGGGCGGCGCCCGCCTGCTGGATGGTGTCGTTGAGCGCCGACCCGACGCCGGCGTGATCCTCGGGCACCGCGCTCATCAGCGCACCGATCGCGGCGGGCATCGCCAGGCCGCCACCGGCGCCGAGCAGCGCCATCGCGACGGCGGGCAGGGTGAAGCTCGCACCGGCGTCCAGCGTCGCGAGCACCGCGAAGCCCGCGGCGACGACGACCAGACCCGCGATGGTGACGATCCGCGCGCCCAGCTTGCCGACCAGCACCGCGCCGATGCCGTTGGCGACGAGCAGGGTGATCGCCATCGGCGTGAAGGCCAGGGCGGTCTCCATCGGCGAGTAGTCGAGCACGAACTGCAGGTACTGGGTGAGCACGAGCACCAGGCCGCCGTTGGCGAAGGTCACCAGCACCAGCGAGAAACTGGAGCCGGTGAAGGTGCGGTTGCGGAACAGCTGCAGCGGGACCATCGGCGAGTCGGTGCGCAGTTCACGAATCACGAAGGCGCCGAGGGCGAGCACGGTCACGGCGAAGCCGGTCAGCACACCGCGGTCGGTCCAGCCCGCGTGCGGCACCGAGATGATGGTCCACACCAGCGCGGTCATACCGATGATCGAGGTCAGCATGCCGGGGAAGTCGGGCTTGCGCCACGGGCCCTTCGATTCCGGCATCAGCGCCAGCGCGGCCACGATGGCGACCGCGGCGATCGGCACGTTCATCACGAACACCGAACCCCACCAGAAGTGATCGAGCAGCACACCGCCGACGACCGGACCGCCGACCATCCCGACGGTCGCGACCGCGCTCCACGCGCCGATGGCCTTGGGCCGCTCGTCGTCGTCGAAGACGGTGATCAGGATCGACAGCGTGCTCGGCATGATCAGCACACCGCCGATGCCCATCAGCGCACGGCCCGCGATCAGCAGCTCGGCGCTGCCCGCATAGGCGGCCAGCAGTGACGCGCCGCCGAAGAGCACCAGGCCGATCACCATCACCAGCTTGCGGCCGAACCGGTCCGACAGGCTGCCCGAGGTGAGCAGCAGGCCGGCGAACACCAGCAGGTAGGCGTCGATGATCCACTGGATCTGCTGGGAACTCGCGCCGAGGTCGGTGGCGATCTGCGGGATGGCGACGGTGAGGACCATGTTGTCCACGATCAGCACCAGCGAGCTCAGGCACAGCACGATCAGGATCAGCCAGCGGCGGGGATTGCGGACCCTCTCGTCCGCGGAAGTCGTTGTGAGCATCATGCTCTCCTCTCGAAGTTCTCCGCACGCCGTGCGGGCATGTCGAACACTGTACGGCTACGCGTACGATGTTCGCAAGGGGAACGTTGTACGATGTCCGTACAGTGCACGTGATCACCCACCGGAGGAGGCACGCGATGGCCGCGGCCAGCACGAACTCGAACGAGATCGCATCGGTCTGGACCAGGCCCACCCGCGAACGGCGCGACCAGCCCGCGCTCAGCCGGGACCAGATCGTGGCCGAGGCGATCAGCCTGCTCGACGCCGAGGGCTTCGACGCACTGAGCATGCGCAAGCTCGGCGCGCGGCTCGGCGCGGGCGCGACCTCGCTCTACACCCACGTCGCGAACAAGGACGAACTACTGGAACTGGTCGTCGACCAGGTCATCGGCGAGGTCAAGGTCCCACGGCCCGACCCGCAGGACTGGCGCGCACCGATGCACGAGCAGGCCGACGCCCTGCGCGCGACCCTGCTGACGCACCCGTGGATCACGATCGTGCTGAGCAACGCGGCCCTGACCTACCTGGGGCCCAACATGATGCGGCTGACCGACTCGATGCTCGCCATCGTGGAGGCGGGCGGCTTCGACGACGAGGTCGTCGACGTCACCACCAACACGGTCTTCCAGTTCATCGTCGGCTCCAGCGCCAACGAAGCGGCCATGGTGATGACCGTCGCCCGCAGCGGGCTGCCCACCCAGCAGTGGGTCGACCGGGTGATGGCCGCCAGCGCCGCGGCGTCGACGCAGTACCCACGCCTGCACCGGCGCTACGTCGACCAGCGTCCGCAGGTCGTGGCCGAAGCGGCGGCCGGGGTGGTCAGCAGGTTCACCCAGGCCATCGATCTGATCCTGGACGGCGCCGAAACCCGGCGCGGCTGACTCAGCTCGACCGGAACAGACCGAAATTCGCGCGGTAGTAGAGGTAGGCGAGCGGCGCGAGCACCCCGCAGGCCAGCAGGAGCAGGGTGCGTCCGTCGCTGCCGAGCAGCACGTCACCACCGGGCCCGCGCGAGGAGGCGACGAGGAATCCGAAGACCCACACCACGATCGGGGCGAAGGTGAAGCCGAGCCGGTCGGTCACCGATTCCATGCCGTAGACCAGAGCCACATTGATCGGCGCCGCCAGCAGCGCGGCCACCGGAAACGCGAGGGTGCCGAGATAGAGCGGCAGGAACAGCACCTCGAGTGCCAGGGTGATCAGCGCGTCGACGAGCAGCAGTACGACGATCAGACCCGAGATCACCGGGTCGAGCCGGGCGGGCAGGCGCACGGACCGCAGCACGGCGGTGGGGGTGCCTGCGGGCTGATCGGAGTCGGTCACCATGGCGGCGAGTCTATTCACTCGAGACCGGCGAACAGATCGTGTTCGAACCCGTCCGCCCCGACCTGGCCACGCGTGCCGCGCACCAGGGTGAAGTGTTCCTCCGGCAGGACAGGCAGCGCGATATTGTTGGACAGGGCGAACTCCCGGCCACTTGGCGCGACGGTGACCTGGGTGGCGTGGGCGCGCATCGCGGCCCGCTTGGCCGAGACCGCGTCGGACACGTCGACCACGGTGGTCACGCCGCTGGTCGACATCGCGGCCAGCTCGGCTTCGATCGGCAACCGCCAGCCGGCGGGCAGCGCGCCGGGCAGCTCGTCGACGGTGCGGCGGGCCAGGGCGGCGGTGTGCTGGCGCAGCAGGTCGCCGTCGGTGACGGTCCAGTAGAACTTGGGGACGTCCCAGCCCCGCTCGGCGGCCGCGGCGACGGCGGCGGTGGTGATCTGGTGAGCGCGGATGTGGTCGGGGTGGCCGTAGCCGCCGCGTGGGTCGTAGGTGACGACCACGCGCGGGCGCAGTTCCAGCAGGACCGCGACGAGCGCCTCGACCGCGGCGTCACCGGAGTTCACGAAGGCCCGCGGATGCTCGGCCGACGGCGTGCCCGCCATGCCGGAATCGCGCCACCGGCCGGCGCCGCCGAGGAACCACGGCTCGCCGGCGTCCAGTGCGGCCAGCGCGGCGGTGAGTTCGGCGATGCGGTACCCGCCGAGCTGGTCGGCCTCGCCGGCGATCAAGCCCGCCCAGCGCTCGCCGATGACCTCGCCCTCCTCGCCGAGCGTGCAGGTCACCACGGTGACCGGAACGCCGCGGCGGCGGTAATGCGCGATCGTGCCACCGGTGGTGAGGGTTTCGTCGTCGGGGTGGGCGTGCACCAGCAGCAGACCGCCGGTGCCACGGTGGGATTGCGTCACGGGAGCCTCCGCCATTGCGCCGTATCTCCGAAGATGCCGACCTGGATCGCCCCGGACAGCGACACACCGTCCACCCGCGGGCCCGCCGCGGCGACGACATTGTCCTGCACGAT
The DNA here is from genome assembly GCF_042728775.1 of Nocardia sp. NPDC060259. Classification (NCBI taxonomy): domain Bacteria; kingdom Bacillati; phylum Actinomycetota; class Actinomycetes; order Mycobacteriales; family Nocardiaceae; genus Nocardia; species Nocardia sp. NPDC060259. Next base: position 36,876 of record NZ_JBHXAY010000063.1, on the reverse strand, counting down.
CGGCAGCACGGTCGACAGTTCCCACAGCCGGGGTTCGGCCTCGGTCAGGATGCGCGGCACGTCGATACCGCGCAGCGCCTCGTCGATCGAGGGTTGCTGGCCCGGATCGCACACGCCACCGATATTGCTCGGCGCCTTGCGGTATGCCTCGGCGGCGGCCAGCGACCTGCTGTCCGCGCCGGCCACCTCCACCGGCGGGCAGCCGTAGCGCGAGGCGAGCACGGTCGCCGGATCGTCGCCTGCCAGCTCCCAGCCCACGATCGCGTCGATCCCCGACTCGGTGAGTTCCTTGCCGTACAGCTCGTCGGCGGGCAGGCCGCGGACCGTGGCTTCGATACCGGCACTGCGCAATTGGTCGGCGGCGGTGTTCGCGACGGCCAGTGCCTGCGCGTCCTCGATGACGGCGCCGATCCGCACCGAGAGCCCCTTGCCGTTGCGGGCCACCGACCGCGGCCGCGGCGCGGGCGAGGTCGGCGAACCGGTCTGCGGTGTCTCCGGCGCGCGCCCGAAACCGGCCTCGGCCAGCAGCGCGAACGCCTCCTCGGTGCTCGGGCGCGGCGGCGCGGTCGGGGTGTAGCCGGGGCTCGACGGCGGAAGTACCTGTGCGCGCGCGGGTTCCACCCACCCGCCGGTCTGCGCGCCGACGGTGGCCAGCAGCGCCGGGTCGAGCAGGGCGAGCACCGCCTTGCGCACCCGCACGTCGGTCAGGTCGCCGGAACGGCCGTTGAGCGCCAGCTGCAGTTCACGGGCCTGCGGCATGATGTTGGTCCGCACCGAGGGGATCGCCGCGAGCTGCGCCTGGGTCGCCACCCCGCCGTGCACCAGCGCCATCTGCGCGTCACCGGTGCGCAGCGATTCGGCCAGCTGCGAGGGAGTTCCACCGCGGCGGAACAGGATCTGGTCGGGCGCTGCCGGGGTACCCCAGAAGCGGTCGTTGCGCTCGAGCAGGATCTCGTCACGACCGCGGTCGACCGACTTGATCGTGAAATTGCCGCCGGAGACCGGAATCCGGTCGACCAGGCCGCTGGTGAACCCGCCAGGGGAATCCTTCACCAGGTGCGAGGGCAGCAGGTTCGAGAACAGTTCGCGCCAGGCCGGATACGGCTGGGTCAACGTCACGGTGACCGTCTTGCCGCCACCGGAGGACGCCACGTCCGAGATCAGCCGGTAGCCCGCCGGATCGACCACGCCGGGCTGGGTGGTCATCTGCTGCCACAGGAACCGGAAGTCCTCGGCCGCGATCGGGGCGCCGTCGGACCAGTTGGCCTGATTGCGCAGCGTGTAGGTGATGGTGAACGGCTCCTGGGCCGTCACATCCGCCGACTCGATGAGCGAGGCGTCGGGCACCCGGTCGACCACGCCCGGCAGCGACGGATTAGGCACCGGCCGGAACGGGCTCGGCAGCACCATCGAGCTCACCGCGTTCGTCGCGGGCGACTGATCCGAGCGCAGATGCGGATTGAAGCCGATGCCGATGTCGTCGATCGCCACCACGACGGTGTTCTTCCCCGGCTTGGCCTGGGTGGTCTTGGGCGAATCGGTGCTCTCGATCGGCGGCGGTGGATTCGCGGTGCAACCGGCGACGACCGCCGTCGAGGCCGCCATCACCATCACCGCCACGCGCCACCTTGCGCGTCTGACCCCCGAACTCACTCTGGCACCCTACCTCGCCCATCTGTCCGGATCATGGCACCGGTCTCTGCGAAAACGACAGTGGGACGGTACCGAAGTACCGTCCCACTGTCAGAACTCGATCAGGAGTTGCTCACCGCGCGGTCGCGGGCCTTGCGGCGCGACAGGTCGCGAGCACGCTCGTTGGCGCCGAGCACCACCTTGCGCACGCGAACCACCTCGGGGGTGACCTCGACGCACTCGTCGCCCGCGCAGAACTCCATCGCCAGCTCGAGGTCGAGCTGGAGCGGCTTGGCCATGGTCTCGAACGTGTCCGCGGTCGCGCTGCGCATGTTGGTCAGCTTCTTCTCGCGGGTGACGTTGATGTCGAGATCCTCGGCACGCGGGTTGATGCCGACGACCATGCCCTCGTAGGTGTCCGAGCCCGGCTCCACGAAGAACTGACCGCGGTCGGCCAGCTGGATCATCGCGAACGGGGTGACGGTGCCCGCGCGGTCCGACACCAGCGAACCGGTGTGGCGGGCGCGGATCTCACCGGCCCACGGCGCGTAGCCGTGGGAGACGGCGTTGGCGATGCCGGTGCCGCGGGTCTCGGTGAGGAACACGGTGCGGAAGCCGATCAGGCCACGCGACGGGACGATGAACTCCATGCGCACCCAGCCGGCGGCGTGGTTGCTCATCTGCACCATCTTGCCCTTGCGGGCGGCCAGCAGCTGGGTGATCGCGCCCAGGTACTCGTCGGGGCAGTCGATGGTCAGCTCTTCGAACGGCTCGTGCACCTTGCCGTCGACGGTCTTGGTGACCACCTGCGGCTTGCCGACGGTCAGCTCGAAGCCCTCGCGGCGCATCTGCTCGACCAGGATGGCCAGCGCCAGCTCACCACGGCCCTGCACCTCCCAGGCGTCGGGACGGCCGATGTCGAGCACCCGCAGCGACACGTTGCCGATCAGTTCCTGGTCGAGGCGCGACTTCACCATGCGGGCGGTCAGCTTGTGGCCCTGCACCCGGCCGACCAGCGGCGAGGTGTTGGTGCCGATGACCACCGAGATGGCGGGCTCGTCGACGGAGATGCGCGGCAGCGCGACCGGGTTGTCGACGTCGGCGAGGGTGTCGCCGATCATGATGTCCGGGATACCGGCGATCGCGACGATGTCACCGGCGACGGCGACCTCGCCCGGCTGACGCTCGACACCGATGGTCTGCAGCAGCTCGGTGATCTTGACCTGCTTGGCGCCGTCGGCGTTGATCCAGGTGACGTTCTGACCCTTGCGCAGCTCGCCGTTGTGCACGCGGACCAGGGCGAGACGGCCGAGGAACGCCGAGGCGTCGAGGTTGGTGACGTGGGCCTGCAGCGGAGCTTCCGGGTTGCCCTTGGGCGCCGGGATGTTCTCCATGAGCACGTCGAACAGGGCGTCGAGGTTCTCGGCGTCGGGCGCCGAACCGTTCTCGGGCTGCTCCTTGGAGGCCTTGCCCTCACGGCCGGAGGCGTAGAGGACCGGCAGGTCGAGCGCCAGCTCGGCGGCTTCGGCGGCCTCGTCGTCGAGGTCGGAGGCCAGGTCGAGCAGCAGGTCGTGCGACTCCTCGACGACCTCGGAGATCCGGGCGTCGGGGCGGTCGGTCTTGTTGACGACCAGGATCACCGGCAGCTTGGCCGCGAGCGCCTTGCGCAGCACGAACCGGGTCTGCGGCAGCGGTCCCTCGGAGGCGTCGACGAGCAGCACGACACCGTCGACCATGGACAGGCCGCGCTCGACCTCGCCACCGAAGTCGGCGTGGCCGGGGGTGTCGATCACGTTGATGACGGTGACGGAACCGTCGGGGTGGTGCCGGTGCACCGCGGTGTTCTTGGCGAGAATGGTGATGCCCTTCTCGCGCTCGAGATCTCCGGAGTCCATGACCCGGTCGACCAGTTCGGCTCGCTCAGCGAACGCGCCCGACTGACGAAGCATGGCGTCGACCAGCGTCGTCTTGCCGTGGTCGACGTGGGCCACGATGGCGACGTTGCGAAAATCGCGTGTAGACGACACGCCTCAATCCTCCTGCTGTTGGTGTATTGGCGCGCATTCATCTGGCATCGCGGCCTGTTACACCGTACCGGTACGGGAGTGGCACGCACGTGTCAGGCTTTGTACTTAGGATACGCTAACCCGCATGGGCAAGGTGAAGGCGAAGAAGGTTTCCAGCCTCAAGCCTAAGAAAAAGTGCTGCAGGAAGAAGACGCGCTGCTTCAAATGCCCCGTCGTCATCATGCGGATGAAGAAGGCCGAGGCCGCCGGAGTGTGCGGTAAAGATCTCAAAAAGGCGTTGAAGAAGGCGCGCGCGGCCTGAGGCTGGTCGACGGCGGGCGATGCGTGCTGCCCGAACGAGGCGTAGAACTGCTGGTATGGGTAAACCGGCATTGCTCTCCGACCCCGAGATCACCATCGCCCTGGCCACGCTGCCGGAGTGGTCGCGCGACGGCGACGCGATCACCCGCACATTCAAGGCTTCCTCTTTCCCGGCCGGCATCGATCTGGTCCGCCGGGTCGCCACGGCGGCCGAGGCGGCCGACCATCATCCCGACATCGATATCCGGTGGCGCACACTGCGCTTCACCCTGAGCACACACTCGGTGGGTGGCCTGACCGCGAACGACACCGCGCTCGCGCACACCATCGACGAGATCGTCGGCGGCTGAGCCTCAGCCCGCCGGAACTTCGACCGCGGGCCGACGGGCGATGGCGCGCGCCTGTGTACGCAGGGTGTCGCGGCCGTGCCAGACCAGCCAGCCGAGCAGCACGAACACCCCGATGACGTCGACCGCGCCCAGCCAGGCCAGCGGCCACGGCCGCGGGATCGTCCAGATGGTCGGCTGCGCGAACGAGAGCACCCACGGCACGCCGATCAGCATCGTCAGCACCCAGAACCCGGCGATGATCCGCGCGGTGCGCTCGGCGCGCAGCGGACCGTAGAGCAGCCACAGCACGGTCGGGATCAGCCAGACCCAGTGGTGCGACCAGGAGATCGGCGAGATCATCACCCCGAACAGCTGCACCAGCACCAGGGTGCCGAGCCGGTCGTCCGGGCCGAGCGTGCGCCAGGCGAGGAACGCCAGCACCGCAGTGACCAGCACCGCCGCGATCCACCACGGCCCCGACTGCACGTCGTAGCCGAGGATCCGGCTCAGCGTGCCGCGCAGCGACTGATTCCATACCGAGCCCACCGGCCCGATCCGGTCGGCGTCGCCGAGCAGCGTGCCGAAGTAGCGTCGCGCCTCGTGCGCGTTGATGAGAAAACTCACAGCGACGGTCAGCCCGAACGCCGCCGCCGACCACAGCACCGTCACCCAGCGGCGGCGGGCGACGAAGTACAGGCCGGTGATGGCGGGCGTCAGCTTGATGCCCGCGATCACGCCGACCAGCGTGCCCGAGATCCACCAGCGCGCACTGCGCACCGCCAGCATCGCGCCGAACACCAGGAACACGTTGACCTGGCCGTAGTCGATGGTGGTCCGCACCGGCTCGAGCCAGACGCCCAGCGCCGTCCACCCGACCGCCGCGGTGATCCAGCGCGTCTGCCTGGCCCGTTCGGCGCCGAGCAGCAGTTCGAAACTGATCCGGATGACGCCGTAGAGCGCGGCGACCGTGGCCAGCATCCAGCCGACCGCGACCGCGGCGAACGGCAGGTAGTGCAGGGGGAAGAAGACCAGCGCGGCGAACGGCGGATAGGTGAACGGCAGCGGGAAGTCGGGCGTCTTCTCCGCGTAGGTGAAGTCGTAGAGCCGATCGGTGAGCAGCGCGGCCGACCCGTCGACATAGACGTGCAGATCGACGACATTGAGCCCGTTCTCGGCGAACAACATCCAGCACAGCCTGGCGAGCACGGACAATCCGAGCAGCGCGAGAGCCCATCGGAGGTGTCGGTTCAATGCCAGGCTTTCGGTCGTATGGGTGGCGTCGGCGCCGCGTCGCGTTGCTTCGATCACCTTAACCGTGCGAGCGTGGGCGGCCACGCGCACGGGTGACGCGTAGGCGCGCGACACCATCGGTAACATTTGCATCAACATCCCCAGCCGTAACAGCGGTGGGGGCTAGCGTCGATGAACACGGGTTTCGGTCGATGCGCCGCCACGGGCCAGGCGGCTGTACAACACGGCAGCCATGTCCTTAGAGTGACCCCGACATCGAAGGGCTCGACACCCTCGCCCCATCGCAACACCGAGGTAAGGACGGCTGGACAAGTGCTTCGTAGCCGAGGATCGCGGATCGCAACGACCGCATTCGCCATTGCGGCCAGCGCCATGCTCGCCGCGCCTGCGTCGACCATCGCCGCTCCCGCGCCTGCCGCGCAGGCCGCGCCGATCAGCGTTCCGATGGTGCCCGAGGGCGTCCCGGTCGACGCGCTCGCCGCCTTCGCCCCCGCCGTCGCGGGCCTGATCGCGGGCCCCGCCGACGTCGCCAGCCCGCAGACCGCCCTGCTCGACCAGGCGCGCGCCCTGCTGGCCACCCTGAACCTGCCGCCCGCCATCAAGGCCACGCTCGAGCGGATCATCACCTTCCTCGACGGCAGCGGCGGCGGCGGTCCCGACATCCCGCAGGACGGCCCGGTCATCGCGCAGTTCCTGTACCCGACGATCGGCAAGGGCTGCATCGGTGACGGCGCGGACTCGGTCGGCACCGCGCTGGCCGTCGCCGGTCCCGCTCAGCTGCCCCCGCCCGGCGTCGCCGCCGGTCAGGCCGGTTTCGTGTTCACCGCGCTCGGCACCAAGGCGCCGACCGCCGAGCAGAACCCGCCGATGACGGTGCAGTGGCTCAACCTCGACACCCGTCAGTCCGCGGTGCAGACACTGACCGACGAGGCCAAGATCAACCCGGGCGGCCCGGCCACCCTGTCGGCCATCGCGAGCACCGGCCACGGCCGTGTCGTCGCCGTCGTCTCCGGTTCACTGACCACGCAGGCCGAGGGCGCCGCTCCCCGCACCTGCAATTTCCTGCCGACCCTGGGCTTCTTCACCGTCTAGGTCATCGACGCACCGAGCCCGGTCCGTTCCCCTCGGGAACCGGCCGGGCTCTGTCGTTGTCAACGGGTTCCCGCGGGCATCCCGATGTGGTAGACCGAGAACCATGGCGACCACACGAGTTTCATCCCGCGATGCTCGGTCGATTCGGAGTCGGCGCTCGAGCCGCTCCATCCTGTCGTACCGATCCGAGGGTTCGATCCTGTCGATCGGTTCGGCCTATTCCGTGCTGTCGATCGGCAGCGTCGGTTCGGTGTTGTCCATCGGCTCGGTCGGCTCGTTCGGGTCGGCCATCTCCTCCGGCTCGTTCGTGAGCCTGGGCTCGGCGCTGTCGGGCCTGTCGCGCTGGTCGCTGCTGTCATGGCTCGGCGTGCATGCCGCGCCCGAAGGCAGGCCGACGCTGCGCGTTGTCCCCGACGACGAGCCGGAACTGCGGCTCGCGCCGACCTGCCACTGTCAGACCTAGGCGTAGCGGGTCGCGATCGCGGCGGCGCGGTCGCGCAGAGCAGCGCGCAACGACTGCGGGGCCAGGGCTTCGGCGTCGGTGCCGAGCTGCCACAGCGCCCATTCGGCGTGACGCGCGTCTTGGAAACTCACCTCGAGCCGCAGCCACCCGTCCGTGTCGGGTTCCTCGGTGCGCACAGCCAGCGCGGTGCTCACCAGATCCTCCCGCCGCGCCGGGTTCATCCGTACCAGCACGGCGATCTGGTCGCCACCGGTCCGGAACCGTGTGCTGCGTTCCTGCCAGGCCAGATCCAGATCGACCCGGTCCGGCCGCTGTGCCGGTTCGGCGAGTTCCTCGGCAGCCAGCACCCGCGACAGCCGGTAGGTGCGGTCCGCGCCGGATCTCGTGGCCAGCAGATAACCCTGGTCGCGAACGACGACCAGCCCGATCGGGTCCACCGTGCGCCACGTCGGGTCCTGGTCGACGGCCGCGTAGTGGATGCGCAGCTTGTTTCCGGCGAACACCGCGCGGCGAACCTCGGCCAAGATGGTGCCCGGCACTTCCTCGGCGACCAGGCGACGCGAGAGCAGATCGGTCTCGGGGTCGATGAGCAAGCGCTCGGCCACATCGGCCGCGGTGTCCCGATAGCTGGCGGGGAGCGCGTCGACGACCTTGAGCATCGCCGAAGCCAGCGCCGAGCCGAGGCCGAATGCCTGTGCGCCGCGCCGTGATCCGGCGACCAGCAGGGCCAGCGCCTCGTCGTGGTTCAGCCCGGTGAGCTCGGTCCGGAACCCGGGGAGCAACGCGAAACCGCCGTGCCTGCCGCGTTCGGCGAAGACCGGGACACCGGCCGCGGACAGCGCCTCGATATCGCGCAACACGGTGCGGGTGGACACCTCCAGCTCCTCGGCCAGCTCGGTCGCCGTGTGCCTGCCCCGCTGGCGCAGCAGCAGCACCAGCGACACCAACCGGTCCGCACGCATACGAAAAATCTACCGGGAATACACGACACAGGATGTCGTGATTCGTTGCGAGGCTTACCACGTACTTCGAACGAATCGAATGGAGCTGGCAGTGGAACGAACGGCAGTCAACCCGGTGACGTGGTCGGTGGAGCGGGGATTCAACCAGGGTGAGCTCGTCTCCGGGCACACCCGGACCCTGTACTGCTCCGGGCAGACCGCGATGAGCGGCGAGGGCACGCCCGAGCACGACGGTGACATGGCAGCGCAGCTGGCGCTGAGCATCGACAACGTGGAGGGTGTGCTCAAAGAGGCGGGCATGACGCTGGCGAACCTCGTGCGGCTCAACGTCTACACCACCGACGTCGATCTGCTGTTCCAGCACTACGGCGTACTGGCCGCACGATTGGGCGCTGCCGGAGTGGCGCCGGCGACCACGATGCTCGGGGTCACCCGGCTGGCGATTCCCGGCCAGCTGATCGAGCTCGAGGGAACCGCCGTCGACTGACGCCACCTCGCCGCCTCCGGTCGCACCGGCGGGGGCGGCGAGTTCACCACTGGCCGTAATCCTCGGCGAGCACCCGATTCAGATCGACGCCGACGCCGTCGATAGCGCGCTTGTCGATCTCGAACTGATGCAGCTGCGCACCGGGGTGCACGTAGCCCTTCGGGGTGCCCCAATTGTGCTGCCAGAACCAGGAACCCAGGCCTGCGTCGAGCGCGCGGTCGATGGTCGGGGTGTTGGCGTAGATGCCGACGAGTTCGGCGCCGAGCACCGACTGCCACCCTTCGATATAGGGCGCGATCATCTCGTCGAATTCCGCTTCGGACGGGTTGTCGTCGATGGAGGCGTAGATCGGCGCGGTGTCGGGGCCGCCCGCCGCGGTATGCAGTGCCCAGCCGCGTTCGGCGTGCTGTTTGCCCGCCTCCAGCCCGCCACGCCAGTCGGCCGTCGGGCCCTTGCCGAACTGGTAGTTCGACACGATCGACATCCCCGCGGACCGCAGATCCTCGACCTCGGCGGCCAGCAGGGGCTTGCCTTCCATCCACTCCGCGCCCGGCCTGCGGTCGGAGACATAGCGGATCACGCCGATGTGCCCGGCGGCCCTGATCGACTCGGCGGACGGCACGCCCGCGGCGTAGTCGACGAGGGTGCCGAAGGATCGGGCCGCGGCGGGCGCGGCGGACACACCGAGACCGACAGCGGCCGCGGCGGCGGTGAATCCGAAGAACTCACGCCGGGTCACCGGAACAGAACGCATCGCAGGACTCCTTCGCGCAACCCGACCTTCCACCGGCAGCGTGCCCGGCGCGCCTTCCCCGTATCCCGCGCGCCGGGAGCCTCGAACGTTCACTCATTTCACCACAACCCCAGGGGAACCGCCAGAACCAAAGGTCACTTTCGTCCCAGCAGTCACACGGGTCAGGTGGCGCTGTCGATGGCCGCGCCCACGTCGATGGTGCGGCCCGTCGGGTCGGCCAGCTCGGTGCTGACCACGGCGACGACCTGGGCAACCACCTGCCGCTTGATCCCGGCCAGCCGGGCCAGGGTGGCCGCGCGCAGCCCCTTCGCCGTGAACTCCATCGAGATGTCCTCGAGCGCGGGCGGCGGCACGTCGATGACGATCTGCAGCGGCTCGGCGGCCCTGGCCGTGAGGACCAGCGGAATCTCCAGGTCGGCGCGATAGTGGTTGGCCTTGAGCACGTCGACGGTGATGTCGAGCCCCACCGGCAGCGTCATGTCGAACACGCGCGCGGCACCCGGCTCCGCCACCCCGCGGTCGATGACGCGCGGCTGCTCGATCGCGCCGCGCACGGTCACCGTGGCCGCGCCACGCGGGCCCTCGGACAGCGGGCCGATCGCGATCTGGCTGCCCGCCATCTGCCCGACCACGTCGTGCACCCGGTCCCTGGTGACGATGTCGGCGAAGAACCGCAGGCCGAACTCGCGGAAGTCGATCCACTCGAAGACGGTGTCGTGGCGATGCGGCGAGCGGTAGCCGTCGAGGATCGCCTCGATGTCGAACACCCGCTCGGAACGGACCTTCGGATCGCCGACGATGGCGTTGACCCGGTTCGCGACCTCGCGCTGCACCAGGCCCGCGATCGGGTCGAGCAGCATTTCCCAGGCGGTGTCGATGGCCTCGGCGCGCAGCGTGAAGCTCACGTCCCTGGCTGTCACCGGGGCTACGTCGATCACCACCAGCAGCGGTTGGGCGGTGCGCGCGTGCAGCGTCAGCCCGATCTCGACGACGGCGGCCAGGCCCAGTTTGCGGCCACCGAGCACGAGGTTGACGGCCAGCGTCAGCGGCACCCGCACGCCGAAGGTCAGCGCGTCACCGGGATTGCGGGTGACGACGGGTGTCCCGAGCGTGCCTTCGGCGACGAAACCCGCCAGTCCGGCGGGGCCGAGCGAGAACGGTCCGATCGTCACGCCACGGCCGGTCATGCCCGCGACGGCCGCCGCGATGCGCTCCTCGGTCACCGCGTAGGTGACGAAACGCTCGCCGAAATCGGCATACTCGATCCACATCGGGTCTCGCCGTGCCTCCCCGGCCACCTTCTCGCGCACATCGGACACGGTACGTGACGAAGGGAAACCCCCGGTTGGTGGCACAACTCCCCCGTCCTGCCGATGAGGGGGAAGCAGGACGGAGGGGTCGGCCGGGGCGCTGCCGGGCGCCACCGATTCCATCGTACGGGTACCCACAGAGTGCCGCCGTTCCGGATAAGGGCAGTTGTCTTGAGCGACAATCGATTTCAGAAACGGCCGTAGCCCACCAGATCGGTGGTTTCGGCGAGTTCGATCGTCCGGACCCGCACCGAGCCCATTTCGTTGCCGCCGATGGTGGTGATCGAATCGCCGTCGGCCTTCAGCACGATGTTGGTGTGCTGACCCAGCGGGCTCGACGGGCCGTAGAGCACCACATCGCCGAGACGGGGGCGGTAGCCGACGTCGCCCGGCGTGAATCGGCCGACGTTCTGGTAGTACTCCTCCAGCGTGTAGACGCCGGGAATACGCCACGAACCGGAGTTCGGGTTGGCCAGCGGCCTGCCCGCCGCGCGCATCGTCCAGCTGACGAAGTCGGCGCACCAGGCCTCCTCGACGCCCTCGGCGTATTTCGGTCCGTCGCCGGGGTGCTCGTATTCGCGGCGCAGCACCTCGACCAGAGCGAGTTGCTGTTCGTCGAGGTGTTCGCTGTCCAGGGTGGGGAACGGCTCGCCCCAATCGTGCTGCCACCACACGAGTCCGACGACCACCACGGCCGTCACCGCGAGCAGCCCGGAGATCCCGAGCAACCAGCGCGCTGTGCGGCCGGTAGATCCGGCCTGTACTTGCGTCATCGCCCCCCGCTTTCGTTCTGTCTTCTGCTCTCTAAGACGAACCGGGGGCGCCCGTGGTTCCCGGATCGGGTCACGGGATAGTGGGCTCCGGAGCGGGCCGGGTGGGAGCATGATCACCGGGTGGACCCCTGCGCCACCCGGGTATCGGCTCGCTACCGCGCTCTCGGCGCGCATCCAGCGTGCGTGCCGTCCCCTCCGGCGACGTCCACGCACGGGGCGCGGACGTGGTTTCGAACACGTACCGCTCCGGAACCCACCGACCTGACCAGCGCAGACGTCGGCCTGGATCACCGTGCTGCGCTGAACTGGTAGCCGTGCGGTTTTCCCCCGCCCGGCTGTGAGAATTTTTGCGAACGCTTTACCCTCGGTCAAGCTAGACGACTGTCCCAATTTGTCCCAGCGACCCCAACGAGGGAGTGGCGTGGAAGACCCGCATGCACCGATCGCGCGCTTCCTTCGCGAACGCCGCGAATCCGCCGGGCTGACCAGAGCGGCCCTCGGCGCCATCGCCGGCGTCTCGCCCGCGCTCATCCAGAAGATCGAGCAGGGCACCCGCACCCCCACGCTGGAGGCACTGACCGCGCTGTGCGACGGGTTGGCGATCCCCGACCCGTTCCGCGATCACCTCGTGTCGCTGTCGCTGTCGCATCGATACGACAAACCGGCACCGGTCGACGCGGCCGTCCCCGCGACCGAGCGCAAGCTCCTCGACAGCATCACCCATCCGGCCAGCCTGCAGGTGTTCCCCACCTTCGACGTCCTGGCGATCAACGCCGCCTGGGCGCGGCAGTTCCCCGGGCTCGCGCCGGGAACGACGCTGCTCGAATGGATGCTGCTCGACCCGGCGGCCCGCTCGGTGGTCATGGAATGGGAACGGCAGATCCACGCGAGTGTCTTCAGTTTCCGGATGACCAGCCCGGGTCTGGTGCCGCGGGCACGGATCGACGAACTCGTCGCGTCCTGCTCCCGCGCCCCGGAGTGGGAACGGCTGTGGACGACCGAGCCGCAGCCGCCCTATGGCATCGACGACCCCGAACTCCTGGTGCGCGACGTCGACACCGGCGAGCCGACAGCGCTGGCGATGCACAACCTGGATTTCGCACTGCCACGCCGCAACTGGTCCTTGGTTGTCCTGGTGCCGAAGACGACCGCCTAGTCTCTTTCCCGGCCCTGCCCATCGCCCCGTGTCCCCATCGGTCATGAACGAGGAGTGCGAACGTGGAGAACCCGTATCCGCCGATTGCGCGCTACCTGCGCGAACGCCGGGAATCAGCGGGGCTGACCCGTGCCGCGCTCAGCGCCGCGGCCGGCATCTCGCCCGCACTCATCCAGAAGATCGAGCAGGGCACCCGCCCGCCGACGCTCGAAGCGCTGACCGCGCTGTTCGATGCGCTCACCGTCCCCGAGGTGATGCGTGACCACCTGATCTCCCTGTCGATCACCAGCCGCTACGACCCCGTGTCGCCACCCCTGGTGCGACCCGCCGACCAGGTGTTGCTCGACGGGATCACGCACCCGGCCAGCCTGCAGATGCACCCGACGTTCGATGTCGTGGCCACCAACGCGGCGTGGGGACTGTTCTTCCCCGGGCTGGAGACGGGCATTTCGATGCTCGAGTGGATGCTGCTCGACCCGCGCGCCAAGACCGCGCTGGTCGACTGGGAACAGCAGGTGCACATGTGCGTCTACGGGTTCCGGGTCATGGGGCCCGGATTGGCGTCTCAGCAGCGGATCGCCGAGATCGTCGAAGCCTGCACCACCGCGCCCGAGTGGACGAAGTTCTGGACCAGCGATCCGGCCGCGCCGCACAGCCTCGACGACCCGGTGATGTACTGCCGCGACCCGCGAACCGGCGCGACGACAGCCATGACGGTGCACTCCCTCGGCGCGTCGCTCATCCCGCGCCGGGAATGGTCGCTGGTCGTCTACGCCCCGAAACAGATCGACTGACCGCGATTCAGCGCTGGTCGGTCTTGCGGATCGGGATGCAGACGGTCAGCACGATCGCGACGACCGCACCGGCGATCGCGATATAGAAAGCGGCGTGAAAACCCTCGCGCGAGGGCAGCACGTGCGGGCCGAGCTGCATCGTCATGTGCGCCAGGACCACACCCATCACCGCGGCCGAGGTGGAGGTGCCGACCGAACGCATCAGCGAGTTCAGGCCGTTCGCCGCGGCGGTCTCGGTGATCGGCACCGCGCCCATGATCAGCGCGGGCATGGCGGCGTAGGCCAGGCCGACACCACCGGCGACGATGATCCCGGCGACCACGATCTGCCAGACACTGTCCATCAGCAGCACCGCGAAGAGATAGCCGAGGCCGATCACCGCCGAGCCGAGGGCCAGCGTCAGCTTGGGCCCCTTCTTCGCCGACAGCCGCGCCGACACCGGCGAGAGCAGCATCATGACCACACCGCCCGGCGCCATCGCCAGACCCGCGGCCACCATCGACAAGCCGAAGCCGTAGCCGGTCGCGGTGGGCGCCATCAGCAGCTGCGGGAACGTCAGCGACATGCCGTAGAGCGCGAAGCCGACCGCGATCGAGGCCAGGTTGGTGAACAGCACCCGCGGTCGCGCCGAGACCCGCAGGTCGACCAGCGGCGAGCTCTGCCGCAATTCGTAGAAACCCCAGAGCAGGAAGCTCACCAGCGAGACGGCGAACAGGCCGAGGATCGAGGCGCCGGCCCAGCCCCAGTCGGCGCCCTTGGTGATGCCGATCAGCAGCGTGAGCAGCGCGATGGACAGCCCGACCGCGCCACCGAAGTCGAACTTCGACGGCGTGCGCACCGGCGATTCCGGCACGAAGACGAACACCAGCACCGCGCACACCGCGCCGAGCCCGGCGGCGGTCCAGAACAGCATGTGCCAGTTCGCGTTCTGCGCGATCACGGCCGCGAACGGCAGGCCGACCGCGCCGCCGACGCCGAGGGTCGCGCTCATCACGGCCATCGCGCCACCGACCTTCTCGGCGGGCAGTTCGTCGCGCATGATGCTGATCCCGAGCGGGATCGCGCCCACCGCGGCGCCCTGCAGCGAGCGGCCGACGATCTCGGGCACCAGCGAGGAGAAGCTCGCGCAGATCACCGAGCCGACGATCATGAAGCCGAGATTGGCGACGAGCACCAGCCGCTTGCCGAACATGTCGCCGAGCTTGCCCGCGATGGGCGTGGAGACCGCGCCGGCCAGCAGCGTCGCGGTGACCACCCAGGAGGCGTTGGACGCCGAGGTGTTCAGCAGGCCGGGCAGCGACGGGATGATCGGGATGACCAGCGTCTGCATGAGCGAGACGACGACGCCGACGGTACTGAGCACCGCGATGAGCACGGCAGGCGAGACGCCGCGGGTTTCAGGGGTGGCCGGCGTGACGTCGGCTGCGGTTACAGACACAAATATGCACCGTACACAGCATGTGTATCGTACACAATTTGGATTCGCGGTGATCCACGCGACATAGTTGGCGTATGTCCGATTCCGGCCCCGTCGACGACACCCCGTTCACCCGCCTGGTGTTCGAGCTGAACCTGATTTCGCGCCACTCCCTCGCCACGGCGCGACGCCGACCCGGCTTCCTGCTCGACCGCTCCGCGTTCCTCATCCTCACCCGCTTGGAGCTGAGCGAACCACTGAGCCTGCGCGAGCTGTCGGAGGCGTTCCAGCTCGACATCTCCACGATCAACCGCCAGGTCGGCGCGATGCTGAAGCAGGAACTGGTGGAACGGGTGCCCGACCCCGACGGCGGCGTCGCCCGCAAGGTGCGCGCCACGGCCGAGGGCAGGGCCGCGCTGGCTTCGGATCAGAAGCATCGTGCCGCGGGCATCGGCGCCGTCGTCGCCGACTGGGACGCCGCGGATGTCAGCGAGTTGAGCAGGCTCATGCAGAAGTTCAATCGCTCGGTCGAGCGGATCGAGGAAAACCCGTGGCCCAGACCTCCGCGCACGGAGAGCTGAGCGCGCTAAGCTCCGCCGCGTGGTCACTCAACGGTCTACCCGCCCGAGCTGGCTCGCCTGGGACAACTACTTCGTCGGCGTCGGCGGATTGGTCCTGGGCCTGTGCTTCGGCACCTGCGCCGCGCTGATCGCGGGCCCCGGCCGCAATCTCGCGGCGATCGTCCTCGTCGTCCTCGCGGCGATCTGCGTGCTGCCCGCGCTGCTCCGCGCCCTCGGCGAACTCAGCGTGTGGGTGCGGCTGGCCGTGCTTGCCATCGGCTTCGCGCTGCTGCTACCCGCGATCGCGCTCAGTCCCGACGTGCGGGACTGGGCGGCCGAGCGCTGGGAACGGGCCTGGAAGTAGCTGTCCTACAGCTGATTACGCGGGGCGGCGAGCAGCAGCTGGATCGTCTTCTGGATGAACTGCGCCGACTGCCAGGTCAGGTAGGCGCCCGCGGCACCCGCCGCGCCCGCCGCCGAAGATCCGGAGGCCGAGCCCGTTGCCAGATCGGCGGATCCGGTGGCGGACCCGGTCCCCGAGCCCGAGCCGGGCAGCGCCGAGGCCGGCGCCGCAGCGCCGAGCAGCCCGATCGTCACCGCGACGCCGACCACGGCGACTCGAACGGCATGCGGCTTGGACGTTTCACGACCGGACAACATCAGATGAATCCCACTCTCCGAAATGCACTGCGAATATGCAGTATTCATGCCGAAACTACCCCCCGAGCCCGATTCGCGGGGATTGACCCCATTGCGCTGTTCTCGGAGGGCATTTTTCGGCGACACGGCCCGACCCGTGTTTATTCTCCGCCGCGGTCGCCGAGTTCGACAGACCACGGATCTCGGGGCAGTGGAATTCTCAGCGAGCGGCGGGCCGGTGTTCCCGCGCCGCCGCTTCGAGCCGCTCGGCCCGCTCGCGCGCGATCTCGGCCGCGTACGCGCTGCGCGCCCTGGCGATATCGAGCAGGTGCCAACCCCGTTCCCGCGCGGCCTCGGCCAGCTCGGGACCCCGCTCCTTCGCGACCTCGGCCAGATGCGCGCCCCGTTCCCGCGCGACCTCGGCCAACTCGGGACCACGCTCCTTGGCGACCTCGGCCAGATGCGCCCCCCGTTCCCGCGCCGCCTCGGCGAGCTGCGGGCCACGCTCGCGGGCCACGTGGGCCAGATGGGAACCCTGCTCGCCCGCTACTTCGGCCAGGTGCGCGCCACGGACCTTGGCCGCGTCGACGAAGGCCGCGCCCTCCGGTTCCCGGTGCGCCAGCGCCTTCCTGGCCCGCCAGCCCAGCGACGGCTTGCCCGCGGTGTCGGACGCCGTGATCAACAGACCGCCGAGCAGTCCGAGATCCTTGAGGAATCCCGCCCGCTTGGCCGCCCTCTTGTCCGGATCCGACTCGGCCCAGAAGTCCTGCTCGGTGACCGTCCCCGGCACGACCGTCGCCGCCAGTACCAGCGCGGCAGGTCGTGGCGCCCGCCCGCTGGCCAGCAACAACCCGGCCGCGATCTGCGCGGCGGCGTTGATCTGCACGAAGCGGCTCGGATCGTCGGGCACCCGCGCGGCGAGCGAGTCGGGCAGGTCGGCCCTGCCCTTGTCGGCCAGCGCGGTCGCCGCCGCGGCACGGGGTTTCGGATTCATCAACGCGGTGACGCCCCCGGCTACGAATGTCGTCGCCAGCAGCGTGCGAGCAACGCGGCGAACAGGCTTGATCGGCATCGTCGGATCCCTTCGTCTACGACTGGGGAGTGCGTACGGCTCCTCCCCATTCGACTACCCGGGACCCGCGGGCACAAACGATCCATCGGTTGGAGCATGCCCTGTCCAGTGTCTGACCCGACGATGGGCGCGCTACCGTCGACCTCGTGTCCGATGCCACCGTCCGCACCGCCTACAGCGCGATCAACGAGCTGTACATCGACCTGTTCGGCAGTCCCGCCGACCTCGACCCCGACGACACCGCCTTCGTCCTGCGCCACCTCGCGGACGCCGAGGGTCCGGTCCTCGACCTGGGCTGCGGTCCCGGCCATTTCACCCAGGTCCTGCACCAGGCAGGCCTGTCCGTCACCGGCATCGATCTCGTTCCCGAGTTCGTCGCCCACGCGCGATCCCGATACCCCGACGTGCCGTTCCGCGTCGATTCGCTGCGCGCCATCGACGCCCCTGCCGCAGCAATCGGCGGCGTACTCGCGTGGTTCTCACTGATCCATTTCGCACCCGCCGAATTACCCGGCATCCTGGCCGAATTCGGCCGGATTCTCGCACCGGGCGCACGCCTGGTGATCGGCTTCTTCGACAGCACCGAGCACGTGGAAATGTTCCCGCACAAAGTGACATCGGCCTATCGCTGGCCGGTCGACGAAATGTCCGAACTACTGCGCTCGGCCGGTTTCACCGAACTCGAACGGCAGCGACGCCCGCGCGTCGGCGAGGTCCGCCCGCACGCGATGCTCGCGGCCGCACGCGAGCAGTAGCCCGGCTCGGTCAGTCCACAACGGGCGCGATGACCGCCTGGACGACGCCTTCCAACGCCTCGGCGGTCCGGTCGAGCGGGAGGATGCTGCGCTGGGCCCGGCACATCGCGACGGTGCCCTCGATCGAGGCCACGATCAGGGTCGCGGTCCGGTCGGCGGCGTCGGCGGTCGCGCCGTGCTCACGCAGAGATCCGGCGAGCAGGTCGGTCCAATGATCGAAGGCCTCGGCGGCCGCGCGCCGTGGTTCGTCGTCGTCGGCGGGCTGGTCCTCCACCGACACCGCCAGCACCGGACATCCGGCCTCGAAGTCGCTGTCCACCACGATCTTTCGCCACATGGCGACGAAGGCACGCAGGCCGTCGACCGGACCTGAGGGCAACTCGGCGGTCAGCTTGCGCACCGTGAGCGCATCCGCGAGGCGAACGGCCTCGGCGGCCAGCTGCGACTTGCCGCCGGGAAAGTAGTGGTAGGTCGAGCCGAGTGGCGCGCCGGAGTGCTTGGCCAGCTCCCGCACGCTGGTCGCGTTCAGGCCACGGCGCCGCAGCATGTCGGCCGCACCGGCCACCAATCGATCGCGCGCATCCGACTGCGCCATCCAGCACCTCCTTGACCATAACGACCGTCATAGCGTACCGTCGCCAATCTATAACAGTCGTTATAACGGAGGTGTTCCCCATGCCGATGATCCAGCTCACGCTGCCCGAAGGCGTCCTGACCGGCGATATCCGGCAGCAGTTGCAGAAGACGCTCGCCACGACCTTGCTCACCTGGGAAGGCGCACCGGACACCGCGTTCTTCCGCGCCCAGGCCTGGTGCCTGATCCACGAGGTGCCCGCGGGCGCGTTCGGCACCGCCGAAGACGACCTGCCGCGCTTCCGGGTCGACGCCACCGTGCCCGAAGGAGCGCTGTCCGAACGCCGCAAGGCGGGCCTGGTCAAGCAGGTGACCGACGATGTCCTCGCCGCCGCCGGACTCACCGAGGCCGACGCGCTGCGCGTGTGGGTGCTCATCCACGAACAGCCCGAGGGCACGTGGGGCGCCGCGGGCAACATCATCCGGTTCGCCGAACTGAAGGCGCTCGCGGCCGGAGAACGCGGGTGACGCGGGAGCTGCAACTCGTCCGCGCCCACCACCTGGCCTGGCGCGAACGACCCGACCCGGTCCTGTCGGAACCCCGCGACGCGATCGTCCGCCCGTTCGTCGCCGGACGCTGCGACGGCGACACCATGCCCATCCACAGGCACGTGTCCCGCGCCATGCAGGCCGGGCTGCGGGCCGGATTCATAGATCCGGTCGTCGCGAGCATCTGCGGGGACGTCCCGTTCCGCGGCCCGTTCGGCATCGGCCACGAATGCATCGCCGAGGTCGTCGAAGTCGGTGCCGATGTCACGGGGCTGGTCCCCGGTGACGTGGTGGTCGTGCCGTGGGCGGTCTCGTGCGGGGAATGCCCCGAATGCGGGCGCGGGCTCACCGCCAAGTGCTCGACGACCCGGACCAGCACGCTGGCGGCATTCGGGTTCGGCCCCGCCAGTGGACCGTGGGGCGGCATGGTCGCCGACCTGCTGCGCATCCCCTACGCCGACCACATGCTTGTCAGGGTGCCCGCCGGGGTCGACCCGCTGCGGATCGCCGCCGCCAGTGACAATCTCACCGATGCCTGGCGCTGCGTCGTCGGCCCGCTCGCCGAACGTCCCGGCGGGTCCGTGCTCGTCCTCGGCGGTGCGGCGCAGAGCATCGGGCTCTACGCGGCGGGGTTGGCGGTCGCGCACGGCGCCGAGGTCGTCGACTACGTAGACCACCGGCCAGAACGACTCGCGATCGCCGAAAAGCTCGGCGCCCGAGCGCATCCGGTCGCCAAGGGCAAACTCCGCCGCGCCGGCCTGCCGGCACGGAACTACGACATCGCCGTCGAAGGCACCTCCACCGCCGCTGGTGTCGACGCGGCCCTGCGCGCCCTGCGGCCTGGCGGAATCTGCACCCCGGTCGGCTACTACCTCGCGCCGGGCACCAAGGTGCCGCTGATGCACATGTACGCGAACGACGCGACACTGAAAATCGGTGTGTCCCATGTCCGTCCGCATCTACCGGACCTGCTCGACTTCATCGCCGGGACCGAATTCCCCGCCGAGACGGTCACGACCCTGCTGGCCGACTGGGACGACGCCCCCGAGGCCTACCGCGCCCATACGACCAAGCTCGTCCTGCATCGGCCACCACTTGGCGTCACCGCCTAGTCAGGCGGCGAGCGCCAGGCCGGCGATCTCGCCCTGCTCGCCGCTCGCCCGGCCGACCAGCCGGGCGATGGCCTCGGCGACCAGCCGGGGCCGTTCGAGAATCACCGAGTGGCCGGCGCCGCCGATCATCACGAAGTCCGCGTAGTCGACCGCGGCGGCCATGGCGACCGAATGCGACGGGGGCGTCATCAGGTCGGCGGAGCCGCACAGAACCAGGGTGGGGATCGTCGACAGCAGCGCCAGCGCGTCGGTGCGGTCGAAGTCCTTGAAAGCGCTCAGGAAGCTCGCCATCGTCACGATCGATGTCGCGTTGTGCATCGCCTCGGCCAGCGCGAGCACCTGGGGGCTGACCTTGCGATCACCGAACTCGGCGGCGCGCACGACGGGGGCGAAAACCTTGCAGGCCACCACCTTCGCGTGCTGCATCAGGCGCGGCGCACGCCGCACGGCCGTCTGGAAGACGGAGATGGACGGGTTGCGCAGCAGCCGTCCGAAACCGGCGTCGGCGAGGCCGCTCGCCGCGGTCGCGACGAGTCCGACACCGACGATGCGGGTACCGACCTCGTGCCGGTATCGGCTGACGTAGGTCAGCACGGTCATGCCGCCCATCGAATGACCGACCAGCACGACCGGCCCGGTGGGCGCGACGGCGTCGAGCACGTCGTGCAGGTCGTGGCCGAGCTGTTCGAGGTTGTAGGTCTGCCTGGACGCCATGGCCGAGTCGCCGTGGCCGCGATGGTCGTAACAGACGACTCGCGCGCCGGGGTAGTCACGCAGCAGGGCGGCGCGCACGGCGGCCCACGACGCGGTGCGCAGGCAGTGCCCGTGCACGAGGACAATCGTCAGGTCGGCGTCGCGCCGCCCGTATTCGCGAACCGCGAGTCGCACCCCGTCACCGGTCGACACCGAGACACGACGCTGCGCCGAGTGGGCGTTGGTGCTGATGTTCGACATCGGAACCTCCGGTTGGCGTGCGGTGACAGGATCAACTCTGCGCCGGATCGGACGCCGCCATCAGGGCCCAGAGTGCTGAGCCCGCTCCCCCGAAGGTGTGCGAAATCCCCACCAAGGTGCCACCTTGACTAAATTTTCAGTCAGGGTCTACCGTGGTCGATAGCCCAGAAGGAGCAGACAGATGCGACGACGCACATTCGTCCAGACCACGATGGCCGCCCTCAGCAGTGTCCTGTGGGCCGGCTGTGACGACACCAGCACACCGGTCGACGACGACGGAAGGACCTGGCTCATGCCCGAGGAGGGGCAGCCGCACCAGCGCACCTGGATGGCCTTCGCGGCCGACGAACGGATCTGGGGCGCGGACCTGGTGCCCGAGGTGCAGCGCAATCTGGCCACCATCGCCACCACGATCGCCCGCTTCGAACCGGTCACCATGCTGGTCCGCGCCAGGGAGATGGCGCAGGCCCAGCGCCTGATCGGCACCGCGAACGTGGAACTGATCCCCACCGACCTCGACGACCTGTGGATGCGTGACACCGGCCCGGTGTTCGTGCGCAGCGGAAAC
This sequence comes from Nocardia sp. NPDC060259, assembly GCF_042728775.1. Taxonomy (NCBI): domain Bacteria; kingdom Bacillati; phylum Actinomycetota; class Actinomycetes; order Mycobacteriales; family Nocardiaceae; genus Nocardia; species Nocardia sp. NPDC060259. Next base: position 15,347 of record NZ_JBHXAY010000063.1, on the reverse strand, counting down.
ACCAAGGCCGGTGTCGATTTCAACTTCAACGGCTGGGGCGACAAGCAGGAGCATCGCGCCGACGCGAGGGTCGCGGAGTTCGTCACCGCCCGCGCCGGCGTCGAAACCCGGCACACCGACCTGGTGCTCGAAGGCGGCGCTCTCGAGGTCGACGGCGAGGGCACCGCGATCATCACCGAGAGCTGTGTGCTCAACAACAATCGCAATCCCGGGTGGAAGAAGCGCGACGTCGAGGAGGAACTCGACTACCTGCTCGGCATCAAGAAGGTGATCTGGCTACCCGGCATCGCGGGCCAGGACATCACCGACGGCCACACCGACTTCTACGCCCGCTTCACCGGCCCCGGCGTGGTCGTCGCCGGACTCGACAACGACCCGGACTCCTTCGACTACGACGTCACCCGGCGTCACCTCGATATCCTGCGCGCGGCCACCGACGTCCACGGCCGCCCCCTCCAGGTGGAGGTGCTGACCGGCCCGTCGACCGTGCGCGAGCGGTTCGAGAACGACGACTTCGCCGCGGGCTACATCAACTTCTACGTCTGCAACGGCGCCGTCATCGCCCCCGAGTTCGGCGACCCCACCGCCGACAGCGCCACCGCGGCCACCCTCACGCGGCTGTTCCCCGGCCGCGAAGTGGTGCAGATCAACATCGACGGCATCGCCGCAGGTGGCGGCGGCATCCACTGCACCACCCAGCAGGAACCCGTCGACTGAGCCACCCCGGCGCATTCGCCGCCGGGCACCCGGCCCCTACTGTGAGGAACCGTGTCGGAACGCCGTACCCAGATCCTGGAAGCCGCCGTCCGCGTCATCGCCCAGGACGGCGTACGCGGCCTGCGTGTCGAAAAACTCGCCACCGCGGCCGAAGTGTCGACGGCCCTCATCTACTACCACTTCAAGGACCGCGCGGGCATCCTGCACGCCGCCCTCGAACACATCAACCACCGTGCCCAGTCCTACACCGACACCCCGACCACCGACCCACGCACCCAGCTCGAACACATGCTCCTGCGCGAACTCCAGGACACCCCCGAAGTCCGCGAAACCAGCATCGCCTGGGGTGAGTTGCGCGCCAGCGCCGCCTTCAACCCCGACCTCCGCGAACCCCTGCGCACCACCACCGAAGCCTGGAACACCGACGTGGAATCCTTGATTCGCGAAGCCCAAGACCTCGGCACCGTCGCCGCGACAGTCGACGCCACGGCCACCGCCGAACGCCTCACCGCCCTGGTCGAAGGCCTCAGTGAACGCTGGCACAGCGGCTCCCTCGACCTGGCCCGAGCCCGCCAACTTCTCACCGGCGCAATCGAACTCGAATTGAGTTAGGCCGATCCACCTCCGGCGCACCGGATCACAGCGCCTGGGCGCCGGGTTCCAGCAGCCGCTTCGGATGCATGCCGTCGACTTGGCCGATGAAGGGCGGGTGGATGCTGTAGCCGAGCATGCGCCGAAGGTCTTCGGACACCCGGCGCGCAGTGTCCCGGGTGGTCGAGAGCGTGAACGCCTCCTGCGGGCGCAGCCACGGCTCGCAGTATTGCGCGGTCACGGCCAAGCGCGGCCGATCGCTTCGGTTGGCGCCACCGCCGTGCCACAAGGTGCCGAGGAAGAACACACACGAACCCGCCGACATCACCACGGGCGCGCGATCGGATTCCGCGGGCAGCCGATCGCCCCACCGATGACTGCCCGCGATGATGTCGGTGGCGCCGTTGTCGGCGGTGAAGTCGTCGATCGCCCAGATCGTGGCCGCGCCGAGCGCGGCCCGCGGTCGCGGAATCGGATAGAAGCCGTCGTCGGTGTGCAGCATCTGCGCCTGCTCACCGGGCAGGATGTTGATCACCTGCAGCATCGACAGCAGATAGTTCGGCAGGAACAGCCGATCGAGCAGCGCCAGCACTCGCGGATGGTCGGCGATGCGATCACAGCCGGCCGTCTTGTTCAGCACGCTGTACACCCGCTGGGTGGTGTGACCCTCGAAGTGATTGCGCCCGTGCCGATCCAGCAGCGGCCCCACGGATTCGCGGATCTCGTCCAGCTGCTCCGGCGTGAGCAGGTCCGGCAGGACGACGTACCCGTCGCGCAGCACCGCGGCCAGGTCCGCCTCGGCGAGAGCCGGATCGATCGTCGTCCCACTGCTCACGGTCCGCCGGTACGTACCGGCCAGATCGCCACCCAAATCGGTCAACGAGGACACTTCGCTGCTCACGGCGACTCCTAGAACATAACTGAGTTCTGTTATGCTCTGAATATGGCACGTGCCCCGATCGGACGTCAACAACTTCTCACCGCCGCACGCGAGGAACTGGTCCGCGGCAACGGCGTACTGGAACTGAGCGCGCTCACCCGCAGGGCCAAGCTGAGCACGGGTGCGCTCTATCACCACTTCGGCTCGAAGAGCGGACTCCTCGCCGCGATCTACGACGGCTTCTACGACGGCCTCCGCCACGCCATCGCCGACGCCCACCTCCCCGCCGACGCCGACTGGGCCACCCGCGAACGCGAACGCACCCAGCTCTTCGTCGCCTACCACTTCGCCGACCCGCTGGCCCCCATCCTGCTGACCCGCGCCGCCCTCGACCCCGACCTCGCCGAACTCGAAGCCGTCCACATCGAAACCATGAGCGCCATGGCCGCCGACAACATCCGCCACGGCCAATCCCTCGGCCAGCTCCCCACCGCCCTCGACCCCGCCAGCGCAGGCGCCTACGTCATCGGCGGCCTACGCCACGGCATCGCCCAGCAACTCCGATCGACGCCCCCCGCCGACCAGCAGCAAGCAGCCGACCGCCTATGGCGCCTGACCGCCTCAGCCCTCGGAATCGCCTGACAGGTACTCGAATGCTTCTTCGCCAGGTCGCCAGGTCATCCATCGATGATCTACGAACCCGAACAACGACGCGATCTCCGGCCCCTGGATCTCGCCAGGTTCCGGACGAAAAACCAAAGCCAGCGACTCGAACTCGATCCCGAGGCCACCCGCCGATTGTTCGAACGTATCGATCACCCGCTGGCAGATCAGCTGCCTGAGCGCATCGGAGTACCCGTCCATCTCCACGCCATGACCTGGCGGCAGCTAGATCGGTGCGGCGGCCATTGTGCGCGGATGGCCCTACTTCGCCCAGAGCCTCAGGACACCTTCGATCCGCCGCTGAGGCTGGACGATCCGGTATGAAGCAGTTCCAGAAGGACATGGAAGGGGTTGAAGTCGGGCGGCAGGGCAACTGGTTCGGCTGCGGCGGGGGTGGCCGGGGCCGGGGCAGAGGGCTGCGCGTTCGCGGTGGCCATCGGGGCCAGCATGAGCGCGCCGGCCAGAGTGACCGCGGCGAGTGATCGCTTCATCGAAATTCCTTCTGCTCTATTTTTGCGAACTGCTCAACTACTCCGAAAGCAGCCAAGATCACGCTATGCGCCGCAACGCCCCAGTCCACAGACCCAGGTTCCGTCGCCCCTGACACCAGGGGCGCTCACCCTGTCAGCTCTCGCGGCTCGATCGTCAAGACGATGCCCATCGCCTGCTCGTCGCGAGCCCTGACATCAGCAGTCGAACCGCCGAGGCCCTCCGTGCAGCGCGTATCGACTACATCGACAACGCCGGAAACGCTCATCTGGACTTCGGCCCGGTCCTGATAGACATCCGTTGGTAGACCCAGTCCCACACCGCAGAAAGGGCGGCGCCCCGCGGACGCCAATTGCTGTCATAGCCCGATCTCGTGAACCGGCCGGTTCGCATGATTGCAGACACGGCCGGAACGTCGGTGGGGATCACGCAGTCGCGCTGGAGATCGTGAAGGAGTCCGACTACGTGATCGGAAGATCACTCCATCGCCGCGATGAGCGATCGCAAGCCTCACGGCATTTCTCCACGACTGCGTGGCAGGTTGTCAGCGCAACGAATTACACGTTGAAGCGGAACTCCACGACGTCGCCGTCCGCCATGACGTAATCCTTGCCCTCCATGCGGACCTTGCCCGCGGCCTTGGCTGCCGCCATGGAACCCGCGTCGACCAGGTCGTTGTAGGCGACGAGTTCGGCCTTGATGAAGCCGCGTTCGAAGTCGGTGTGGATGACGCCCGCGGCCTTGGGGGCGGTGTCGCCCTGGTGGATGGTCCAGGCTCGGGCTTCCTTGGGGCCTGCGGTGAGGTAGGTCTGCAGGCCGAGGGTGTGGAAGCCGGCGCGGGCCAGGGCGTGCAGGCCGGGTTCGGTCTGGCCGATGGACTCGAGGAGTTCGAGGGCGGATTCGTCGTCGAGTTCCAGGAGTTCGGCTTCGACCTTGGCGTCGAGGAAGACGGCGTCGGCGGGGGCTACGGAGGCCTTCAGCTCGGCGACCTTGGCCTCGTCGGTGAGGACGGATTCGTCGGCGTTGAAGACGTAGAGGAACGGCTTGATGGTGAGCAGCGAGAGTTCGCGCAGCAGGTCGGCGTCGATCTTCTTGCCCGCGGCGAACAGGGTGGTGCCCGCGTCGAGGAATTCCTGGGCGGTCTTGGCGGCGTCGAGCAGGGGCTTGCGGTCCTTCTTGACCTTGGCTTCCTTCTCGAGGCGCGGGATGGCCTTCTCGAGGGTCTGCAGGTCGGCGAGGATCAGCTCGGTCTCGATGACCTCGATGTCGGCGGCGGCGTCGACGCGGCCGTCGACGTGCACCACGTCGTCGTCGGCGAACACGCGCACCACCTGGCAGATGGCGTCGGCCTCACGGATGTTGGCCAGGAACTTGTTGCCGAGGCCAGCGCCCTCGGAGGCGCCCTTCACGATGCCCGCGATGTCGACGAACGACACGACGGCGGGCACGATCTTCTCGGAACCGAAGATCTCGGCCAGCTTGTCCAGGCGCGGATCGGGCAGCGGGACCACGCCGACGTTGGGCTCGATGGTCGCGAACGGGTAGTTCGCGGCCAGCACGTCGTTCTTGGTCAGCGCGTTGAACAGCGTCGACTTTCCGACGTTGGGCAGGCCGACGATTCCGAGGGTGAGGCTCACGAGGAGCAGAGTCTACGCGGTGCGGCCTGTCGCCGAACCACCGGAACCCGCCCCGCACAGGCGGGGCGGGCCGACGGTGATCACGGAACCAGGACGACCTTGCCCAGGTTGGCGCGCTGCTCGATGATCGCGTGCGCGGCCGCGGCGTCGTCGAGGGCGAACTCGGCGTGCACGACGGGGTGCAGCAGGCCGGAGGCGTAGAACTGCCACACCTCCTGGCGCAGGTCCTCGTAGCGGGCGGGGTCGCGCTGGGCGAGGCGGCCGATGCGGAAACCGGACAGCGTCTTGCCGCCCGCCAGCAGGTCCTCGGTGTCGATGAGTCCACCGCCGGTGCCGTAGGTGACGACCCGTCCACCCTCGGCGAGCGCACCGAGCGCGGCGCCCAGACCGGTGCCGCCGACGCCGTCCAGGGCGAAGTCGGCCTGCTTGGCGGCCTGCAACTGGTCGTAGGTGACGACCTCGTCGGCGCCGAGTCCGCGCACGAAATCGGCCTTGGCCTCGTCGGACACCGCGGCGACGACCCAGCCCGCACCGCGGACGCGGGCCAGCTGCACGGCCAGGTGGCCGACACCACCGGCGGCGGCGGTGATCAGGGCGGTCTCGCCCTCGCGCGGCGCGGCGGTGTCGAGCGCGCCGAGCGCGACCAGACCGCTGCGCATCAACGCGACCGCGTCGACCGCGGAGGCGCCGTCGGGAATCGCGGACGCCTGATCGGCGGGCAGCACGACGTATTCGGCGTAGGCGTCGGCGCACAGGCCGACGACACGGTAGCCGGGGGCGTACCCGTCGACCCCGTCACCGACCGCGACGACCTCACCGGCCACCTCGGCCCGCAACTGCTGCGGACCGCTCATCCGCCGGATCGCCGACAGGGTGACCCCGATGGCCTCGACCTTGACCAGCAGTTCACCGGGACCAGCCACCGGCACCTCGGCCGCGACGACCTCCAGCACCTCCGGACCACCGCTGCGCTCGTACCGAACTCGCCGCATGACACCTCCTGAGATTGGGCGAAGGCGCAACGGTAACCGGCCGCGTGCGCGTAACCACAGCTCACGGACCTGTGAGTGCTAAATCTCACCGCCATGCACGGGGCACGGAGAGCACCTTCACAAAAGGATTACCCCGCGACGGCGCAGCGGACGCGTGCGTCACGCCACACCGCTGCGGTTGCGCCGGGCGCATCCGCCACCGTGTCATCTGCGCGGCCTACGGCACCCACTACTAGGGCGTAGGCACCATCTGAGCGTTCAGTGAATACTCGGAGCACTGCGGCGGAATTCGAACAGGCCCTGACGGAGCCCGTGCCTGCGCGATCCTCGCAGCAGCCATGGCCGCAGCCCCGACTCCCGGCGTAGCGTTGCCGTATGGAGGCGACCACGGAGGTGGTGACCGCGGCCCCCGCGCCGATTCTCGCGGCGTTCATCGACCGCTATATCGGCTACCGGCTCGTGGGATTCGAACCCGGCCTGCACCGGGGCCTGCCCTCGCGGCACATGACCTTCATCGTCGCCATCGGCCCCACCATCGACGTCGTCGAGCAGACCGACCCGCACCAGGCCCCCGGCAACTACCGCTGCGTGCTGAGCGGCTTGCAGGCGAGCCCGGCGATGATCGCGCACACCGGTTTCCAGGAGGGCGTCGCGATCGAGCTGACGCCGCTGGGCAGCCGGGTCCTGTTCGGGATGCCCGCGAGCGAACTGTGGGACGTGTCGATCGAATGTGCCGACGCCAGTGGGCCATTAGGTGACCAGCTCGCCGATGCCGTGCAGTCGCAACCGGATTGGCCAGGCCGCTTCGCCGCCTGCGATCGCGCGCTGACCGCGGCCGCGCGCTCCGAAGCCCTCGCGGGCCCCGAACTCACCTGGGCGTGGCGCACGCTGGTCGGCACCGGCGGCACCTGCGAGATCACCCCGCTGGCCGAGCGGATCGGCTGGAGCCGCCAGCACCTGACCCGCAAGTTCACCGCCGAGTTCGGCGCGAGCCCGAAACTGGCCGCCCGGATCATCCGCTTCGAACGGGCGCGACGGATGCTCGCGAACACACCGTCCTATGTCTCCATCGCCCAGGTCGCCGCCGCCTGCGGCTACTACGACCAGGCCCACCTGAACCGCGACTTCGCCGAGCTCGCCGGCTGCGCCCCGACGACCTGGCTGGCCGAGGAGATTCCATCCGTCCAAGACCCGAACGCCCCCGCAGCGGAAGGCTGAAGACATGGACACTTCCACCAACACCCAGACCACCGTGTGGCCCTGCCTCGCCTTCGACGACGCTCGCGCCATGATCGAATTCCTCACCACCGCCTTCGGTTTCGAAGTAAGGGCGGTCTACGCCAGAGACGACGACGCGTCGGTCGTCGAACACGGCGAACTGCGCTGGCCCGCGGGCGGGGGCATCATGTTCGGCTCCACCGGCCGCGACGACAGCCCCTTCGGCTCCCGCCCGGCCGGCGTCGCCTCGCTCTACCTGGTCACCGACGAACCCGATGCCCTGCACGATCGCGCGGTCGCGGCGGGCGCCAGCATCATCCGCGGCCTGCGCGACGAGGACTACGGCTCCCGCGGTTTCAGCGCCGCCGACCCCGAAGGCAACCTCTGGAGCTTCGGCACCTACCGCGGCGAATGACCAGCTGAACAAAATTTCATCTTGGGCGCGACGGTGGGTGATCCTGTCCGGCGCGCTGGGCCGATCGGCTACGTTGTCGATGTTTCACCCAAGGCTCTGCGCGTTATACCAGGAGAGTTGACTGATGGCGACCATCGAATATCTGCGGACCGACCCGGACTTACCTCCGGTCGGTGTCGTCGATCGCACGCCGATCACGCCCGCCAAGAAGGCCGTGTTCGCGGGGATCGCCGTGCTCGGCGCCATCGCGTGGACGATCATCGCGTTCGTCCGAGGTGAGTCGGTCAACGCGGTGTGGATCGTCGTCGCGGCGGTCTGTACCTACATCATCGCGTACCGGTTCTACGCGCGGTTCATCGAATGGAAGATCACCAAGCCGCGCGACGACGTCGCCACGCCCGCCGAGATCTACGACAACGGCAAAGATTTCATGCCGATGGACCGGCGGGTGCTCTACGGTCACCACTTCGCCGCCATCGCGGGCGCCGGGCCGCTGGTCGGCCCGGTGCTCGCCGCGCAGATGGGTTATCTGCCCGGCACGATCTGGATCGTGGTCGGCGTCGTGTTCGCCGGCGCGGTGCAGGACTACCTGGTGCTGTGGGCATCCACGCGCAGGCGCGGCCGCAGCCTCGGGCAGATGGCCCGCGACGAGCTCGGCGCGGTCGGCGGTGTCGCCGCGATCGTGGCGATCCTGGCCATCATGACGATCCTGCTCGCGGTGCTCGCGCTGGTCGTCGTCAATGCCCTCGGCGAGAGCCCGTGGGGCGTGTTCTCCATCGCGATGACCATCCCGATCGCCCTGTTCATGGGCGTCTACCTGCGGTTCCTGCGCCCTGGCAAGGTCGGCGAGGTCTCCGCGATCGGCATCGTGCTGCTGCTCGCGGCAATCGTCGGTGGTGGCTGGGTGTCGGAAACCGAGTGGGGCGCCGACTGGTTCACCCTCTCGCGCACCACCATCGCCTGGTGCCTGATCGCCTACGGCTTCTTCGCCTCGGTGCTGCCGGTGTGGCTGCTGCTCGCCCCGCGCGACTACCTGTCGACGTTCATGAAGGTCGGCACCATCGTGCTGCTGGCGGCGGGCATCCTGATCACGATGCCGGTGCTGAAGGCGCCCGCGGTCTCCGAATTCGCGTACAGCGGAACGGGTCCGGCCTTCGCGGGCAGTCTGTTCCCGTTCCTGTTCATCACCATCGCCTGTGGCGCGCTGTCGGGGTTCCACGCCCTGGTGTCCTCGGGGACGACGCCCAAGCTGCTGGCCAAGGAATCCAATGCCAGGATGATCGGCTACGGCGGCATGCTGATGGAGTCGTTCGTCGCGGTGATGGCGATCATCACGGCCTCGATCATCGATCAGCACCTGTACTTCGGCATGAACGCGCCGGTCGGCCTCACCGGCGGCACCCCGGAAAAGGCTGCGGCTTACACGAATACGCTCGGCCTGTCCGGCCCGCCGGCCACGCCGGAGCTGTTCGCCGACGCGGCCTCCGACGTGGGTGAGAACTCGATTATCTCGCGCACCGGTGGCGCGCCGACCCTGGCGGTCGGTATCTCCGAGGTCTTCCACAAGTTCCTCGGCGGCGAGTCCATGAAGGCGTTCTGGTACCACTTCGCGATCATGTTCGAGGCGCTGTTCATCCTCACCACGATCGACGCGGGCACCCGGGTCGCGCGGTTCCTGGTCTCGGACGCGCTGGGCAACTTCGGCGGCGGGTTCAAGAAGTTCCGTGATCCGTCATGGCGGGTCGGCGCGTGGCTGTGCTCGCTGCTGGTCGTCGCTGGCTGGGGCGGCGTGCTGCTGATGGGCGTCAACGACCCGTTCGGCGGCATCAACGCGCTCTTCCCGCTGTTCGGCATCGCCAACCAGCTGCTCGCCGCGATCGCGCTGACGATCGTGCTGACGATCATCGTCAAGCGCGGCCAATGGAAGTGGGCGTGGATTCCCGGTGTTCCGCTGGCGTGGGATCTGCTCGTCACGATGACCGCGTCGTGGCAGAAGATCTTCTCCGAGGATCCCAAGCTCGGATACTGGAAGCAGCACAGCCTGTGCCAGGCGGCCAAGGACGCGGGGAAGGGCTGTTTGACGGCGAAGACACCCGAACAGGTCGACATCGCGATCCGCAACACCTTCATCCAGGGCACGCTCTCGATCGTGTTCGCGGTGCTGGTGCTGATCGTCGCCGCGGTCGGCGCGATCGTCTGTGCGCGGGCGATCCGCTCGGGCACGGTGTCGAGCACCGAATCCGAGGAGCAGCCGTCGAAGATCTTCGCGCCCAGCGGTTTCCTCGCGACCGCCGCGGAGAAGGACGTGCAGAAGGAGTGGGACGTGCTGATCGCCGAGGGCAAGGTGACCGCGCCCGGATCGGCGCACGTGTCGTGAGTGCGTCACGGGATGTGGACGGCCGGTTCATCGGATCGGCCGTCCGCGCCCCTGCGTCCCGCCCCGATGCCCGCGCGCTGCTGGCCCGGCTGTGGGGCGGCGTGCGCGGGGTCGCCCGGTGGTACAGCGCGATCAACGGTGGTCAGGACTATCAGCGCTACGTCGATCACCTGCGGCGCACGCACCCCGGATGTCCGGTGCCGAGCGAGCGCCAGTACTGGCGGGACCGCTACGCCGAAGCCGAGCGGAATCCGACCACCCGCTGCTGCTGAGAGTCGGCGCCGGGCGGTTCGCGTGCCCACGCTCACCGCGCCGCGCCGGGAGCCGCAATGCAAACCGGGCGACCTCATCAGCGACGGAAATCCGTAGCGGAGCCCCGGGGGATAAGTGGCCGATTCCCGCTAGCACCCCGCTGTGGATGCGGGCATTGTGGAACCCGTGACGATCACGGCGATGGACTTCGAGCGCTGCTACCGAGCGGTGTCGACCCGGGACTCCCGCTTCGACGGGCAGTTCTTCACGGCGGTGCGCACGACCGGTATCTACTGCAGGCCCTCGTGCCCGGCGATCACGCCCAAGCGCGCCAACGTCTCGTTCTTACCGACCGCGGCGGCGGCGCAGCAGGCCGGCTATCGCGCCTGCCGCCGGTGTCTGCCCGACGCCGCGCCCGGGTCACCGCTGTGGAATGTGCGGGCCGATCTGGCCGCGCGGGCCATGCGGTTGATCGGGGACGGCGTGATCGAGCGGGGTGGTGTTCCGGCACTGGCCGCGACGTTGGGTTACTCGCAGCGTCAGCTCACCCGGGTGCTCACCACCGAGCTCGGCGCGGGGCCGCTCGCGCTGGCCAGGGCGCATCGCGCGCACACCGCGCGGCTGCTCATCCAGACCACCGAGATGCCGATGTCCGATATCGCCTTCGCGGCCGGGTTCGCGAGTATCCGCCAGTTCAACGACACCGTGCGCGAGGTCTTCGCGGTGAGCCCGACGACCATGCGGACCGAATCGCGCCGTTCCCCGCGCTCGGATGTCGTCGCCCCGGCCACGCCCGGTCTGCTGACCTTGCGGCTGCCTTATCGGGAACCGCTCGATACCGGCTGGCTGGCCTGGTTCCTCTCGGCGCACACCGTGCCCGGCATGGAGGTGTGGGAAGACGGCGTCTACACGCGCAGTCTGCGCACACCGCACGGGCACGCGACGATCCGGCTGTCGTTCCAGCCGGGACATGTGCGGGCCGAGCTGGCGCTGCGCGACATGCGTGACCTCGCGCCGACCGTCGCGCGAGTGCGGCATCTGCTCGATCTCGATGCCGATCCCCTCGGGATCGATGACGCGCTGCGGATCGCGCAGCGGACTATCGGTGACGGCAGCAGCGCCGACCACGGCGTCGACGGCGAATCATCGGTCACCGCTGTCGATTCGGGCATGCCGGGGGGCGGTAACGGAATCGCCCGGCCGGGCGACGGCCACCGTCGCGCCCCCGCCGGGTTGACACCGCCCCCGGCTACGGGGGATGACGACCGCGCCCGCGCGGGGCACGGATTCACGCCGGGGATCCGCGTGCCAGGCTGCCTGGACGGCCCGGAATTGTTGCTGCGCACCATGATCGGCCAGCAGATCTCGGTACAGGCGGCGGCGACGCATACCGCGCGCCTGGTCGATGCGCTCGGCGAGCGCATCGAGGGACCGGTCCCGCGACTGTTCCCGACGCCTGCCGTGGTGGCCGAACGCGGTGCCGAAGTGTTGACGGGACCGGCGCGTCGCGTCGCGGCTATCGTGTCCGCGGCGCGCGCCATCGCGGACGGCGATCTGGTCTTGCACTCTGGCCGCACCGCCGCCGAGCTTCGCCACGACCTGCTCGCACTCGACGGCGTCGGGCCGTGGACGGCCGATTACGTCACCATGCGATCGCTGGCCGACCCCGACGTCCTGCTCGGCACCGATCTTGTTGTCCGCCAAGGTGCGGCGCTGGCGGGTGTGGATCTCGGGCACACCACCCGATGGGCGCCGTGGCGCTCCTATCTGTCCATGCACCTGTGGAAAACGGCACTCGTGCAGCGTGGCGCCGTGCCGACGCCCACCTACTCGTGAATTCTTCGACCGGAAGCGAAACATCATGACTGCCACCATCACTCGCCGCGCCGACGTCGCCACGGTGCCGACGCCGATCGGGCCGTTCACGGCCATCGTCGATACCGACGGCGCGGTGCTCGCCTCGGGCTGGACCGGCGATCCGACCGAGCTGACTCGCGTCGTCCACTCCTCGTTGCGCCCCACCGAACTGCGCCTGCGGGATTCCCTCGGTGCGGTCACCCAGGCGGTGATCGACTATCACGCAGGCGATCTGACGGCGATCGACCCGATCCCGGTGCGTCAGCACTCGGGTGAATTCCTCACCCACGCTTGGGAAATCCTGCGCAAGGTGCCCGCGGGTGAGCCGGTCACGTATACCGAGTTCGCCGGGCTGTCCGGTCGGCCCGCCGCGACCCGGGCTGCCGCGAACGCGTGTGCGCGTAATGCGGCGGCGCTGTTCGTGCCGTGCCATCGGGTGTTGCGGATCGGTGGTCAGCTGGGCGGGTTCCGGTGGGGGCTCGAAGCGAAGCGGTGGCTGCTCGCGCACGAGAGCTGAAAGTCCGCGGCCGACGTCGGCATAGATCAGGCCAGTATCCCGCGAGTGGCTCTTTTATGAGGTCCAGTGGGACCGGATGCTGATACCCATGCTCACTCGTCGCCTGATCGCGCTCTACACCGGTCTGTGGTTGTACGGGACGTCGATGGCGGTGATGATCCGGGCCGGGCTCGGGCTCGATCCGTGGGACGTCTTCCATCAGGGTGTCGCCGCGCACGTGCCACTGAGTTTCGGCGCGGTGACCGCGGTGACCGGCCTCGCCGTGCTGCTCGCGTGGATTCCGTTGCGGCAGAAGCCGGGGCTCGGCACGGTCAGCAATGTGGTCGTGATCGCGATCGCGGTCGACGCGGGCCTGTGGCTGATCCCGGCGGCCGAGGCCCTGTGGGTCCGGGTGCTGGCGATGGTCGTCGCGGTGATCGTGAATGCCGCCGCGACCGTGCTCTACATCGGTGCGGGCATGGGTCCAGGACCCCGCGATGGACTGATGACTGGACTGGTCGCCCGCACCGGCTGGCCGGTCTGGTCCGTCCGCACCGGCATCGAGGCCACGGTGCTGATCACCGGCTGGCTGCTCGGCGGCAGTGTGGGAATCGGCACCCTGGTCTACGCCTTCGGCATCGGGCCGCTGATCCAGGTGATGATTCCGTACGTCGATGGATGGTTGCCCGGTTTCGCCCCGAAGCCGCAACCAGAGCCGATCGCCGCGTAACCTCGGCCGCTATCTGCCGATGAGCTGATCGGTCAGTGCGCCGGTGACCCATTCCTGCCACTCCTCGGCCGACCATCCCCGCTCTCCGACCAGTAGCCGGTAGGTCTCCGGCGCGGTGAGCGCGAGTGCGATATCGGCACCGCGATCCACCGAAACACCTTCTCGCAGCCTGATTTTCGCCGCCAGCTCCGTCACGAGCCGCTGCTGTACGGTCAGCCGCTGGGCGAGATTGGTCTGCCAGATCTCGGCCAGTTCCGGATCGGTGGCGGCGGCGGAGCGCACCACCTCGAGCATGGCCGCGACCCTGGCGTGGATCCGCGCCGCCGCGGCCACCTGCAGCCGGATCTGCTCGGCGGGCGGCGCGGCGACCGCCTCGGCGAACCACGGGCGGTCCATCGTCGCGATCGGTTCGGCGTCGCCCGCGATCTCCGTGTCGAGCAACTCGAGCAGGATCGCGCGCTTGGTGGCGAAGGTGAAGTACAGGGTCTGCACCGCCATCCCCGCCCGCTCGGCGATGGCTTTCATCGTGGTGGCCGCGTACCCACGGTCGATGAACAACTCCTTGGCCGCGGCGAGCATCCGGGCGCGATTGGCGATGGTCTTGGCCGCGCGGACTCCGGCGGTGCGTTCCGTCATGTCCTCGATCGTACTTGACTAGAGCTTCACTCCAGTGACATTCTCGCTAGAGTATTGCTCTAGCGAGAGGTTCGGCCATGTCAGGTTCCCTTCTGTCGCCGCGCGAGCGGTTGATCCTGCTGCTCATCACCACCGTCGAACTCGTCGTCTTCCTCGACACGACGGTGCTCAATGTGGCGCTACCGACCATCGGCGCCGAGCTCGGCCTGACCGAGTCCGGGCTGGGCTGGGTGACCAACGCCTATCTGCTCGCCTTCGGCGGCTGCCTGCTGCTCGGCGGCCGCACCACCGACCTGCTCGGCGCGCGGCGCATGTTCACGCTCGGGCTCTGCTTGTTCACGCTGGCCTCGGGGCTGGCCGGGCTGGCGCCGTCGGCCGCGGTGCTCATCGCCGCCCGCGCCGCGCAGGGGGTCGGCGCCGCGCTGCTCATCCCGGCCCAGCTCGCGCTGCTCACCGCCGTTTTCACCACACCGGCCGCCCGCAACCGGGCGTTCGGCATGTGGAGTGCCATGGGCGCGGCGGGCGCGGCCCTCGGTACCGCGCTCGGCGGACCACTCACCGATGTCTTCGGCTGGCCGTCGATCTTCCTGATCAATGTGCCCGTCGGGGTGCTCGCGCTCGCCGGAATCCGGTTGCTGCCCAACGACACTCAGCGTGCGGCAGCCGCCCTACGGCAGCTCGATCTGCCCGGCGCGGTCACCGGCACCGTGTCGTTGCTGCTGATCGGCTACGGGATCGGCGCACTGGGCGCTCCCGATCAGGGTGTACGTCCGATCGCCTTGCTCGGCGCGGGCGTCGCGCTGCTGGTGGTTTTCGTGCTGATCCAGCTGCGGAGCCCGCATCCGTTGATGCCGGTGTCGATGTTCGGTGTGCGGCAGGTGAGCGGGTCCGCGGTCGTCAACTTCCTGGTCGGGGCAGCGCATGTGCCGGTGTTCGCGCTGCTCGCGCTCTACCTGCAGCACACGCAGCACTACAGCCCCACCCTGTCCGGGCTCGCGGTGCTGCCGGTCGCGGTGGTCAACATCATCGTGTCGCGCACGGTCCTGCCCGCGATGCTCGACCGATTCGGCGCGCGATGGGTGCTCGCGGCGGGGCTCGGGCTGCAGGCGCTGGCCATGCTGTTGTTCACCCGCATGCCCGAGCACGCGGGCTATGTCGTCGATGTGCTGCCGGGGGCGATTCTGCTCGGCATCGGACTGCCCGCGGCGTTCGTCGGGGTCACCCAGCCCGCCGTCACCGCGGTCGGGCCGACGGTGGCGGGCACCGCGGCCGGGATCGTGAACACGGCGGGCCGGATCGGGTCCGGGATCGGTGTCACGGCGCTGTTGCTGCTGGCCCAGAAGGTGACCGAATCGTCGGCGGCCGCACCCGACATCGCCTATCGAACGGGGCTGGCC